>JANMDL010000881.1:0-7383 GCA_031376295.1 Chitinophagales bacterium | reverse complement strand
TGCCACTTTTCAGGGCTATGCCCAATACTGCCATAGCCATACAACAAAGCATGACCTGTATCAGCTATGCCAATGCCGCTGCTGCCGAAGTGCAGTATGTAAATGAACTGTTTGCCACATTGGGTAAAGTGGTTGTCATCAATGAAAATTTTATGGATGCTGCAACCGTGCTTGGTGCCTGCTGTACTGCTTATGCCATGCGTTATATTCGTGCCAACATACAGGGTGGTATTGAAATAGGTTTTGATGCACTTACGGCCAGCCTTATTGCCGCACAAACAGTAAAAGGTGCTGCGGAATTATTGCTGCAAAAAGGAACACATCCTGAACAGGAAATTGACAAGGTAACCACACCCAAGGGTTGCACCATTGCCGGGCTGAATGAAATGGAACACCAGGGCTTCAGCTCCTCATTGATAAAAGGCATTGCCACCAGTTATAATAAGATTGCAAAGGATTGATTACTCCAGGTATCCGGTTAGGGGGTTGAGCAGCATTGGGAAAAAATTGGTTTTCTCTTTTGTAAATTTGTTGATGTCTCTTTTCGCATCCATGTTCATTACATCAGTCCCAAATACAAATCTGTAAATTTTATTATTGGGTGACCGTCCATTCCTGGATGGTATTGAGCCTGCAAGTGATGTGTAAGTGGAACCTGATTTCCACAACATATTAACTACATACGATCGCCTGATATAAAACTGATTTTTATAACAAACACCCCAAAAATTATCAGTAAATGCTGCTTCGTCCACACTGTTCTCAAAATCCAGTTTGTATCCATATATCCTCGGACTGACAGAAAATGACTTTTTTATTATTTTGCCTTTTTTGAAATCTTCATAACTCAAAAAGATGCCATCAGGCATTACTGAAGCTTCAGGAAATACAATGGGTTTTGTTAAAGATATAAATACCTGGTCTTCTGTAAAATACCGGGCATCCTCCTTAATAGAAACCGGCATCTGATTAAGTAAAATCCCGATTGCTTTATCTGGAAGTGTTGAATAACTGCTGATAAGTTTCCTGCTGCTGGTAACCAAGCTGTCAAACTTGCCGCAATAGGCCATACCTTTTGAATTTTTTATAAAAAAAGCAGCGGTAACATGGCAAAATGAATATTGTCTCGAACTTATGGGTTTTCCCGGGTCGTAGCGGGTCTCTTCTTCCACTTCTGTTTGCATCAATGGAATGCGTGTTTCCCAGAAATGTTTAATGTAAATTATAAGACTATCTCCTTGTTCTGTATTTTTTTTAAACGAGATGTTTGCATTAAGGCTGTTAGCAAATCCACCATCCACAACAATCTTTTTATTTTCTCCCCAAAGTTGTACAAAACCAACTGCTGTTGTATCAGCCCTTGCATCTGTAAAGCGAATGCCTGCAAAACTGCCGGAGTTTTCCGATAAACGCAGTTTATTCAGCTTGATAAATTGTATGGCAAGACCCGCAGGATCTTTCCGTATTTCCGAATCAAGGTTAATGCTGTCCGCCTCTTGCGCCAAGCAGGCAACAGAAACTAAAAGAGATAAACTGAGTAAAAATTGTTTTATCATTGCTGGTATATTTCCCGCAGCGAAAATACACAATTTGTTTATATACCCGGCACTGGAATAAAATGTCTATATTGTATCATGAAGGCAGCACTTTACTTTACCTCAGTATTCTTGTTTTGCATATCCTGCCAAAGCAGGAATGACAGTATTACGACAGTTGCCGGGCAGTACCTGGTTAAAAAAGCGCTGCTGAAGGGTGCCGATTCAATGGGTATGCAGCCCATGGCGGCTATGGTAGATGCCGCTTTTCACCACACAAACTGCAACAGAGCAGATGAAAAAGCCGGGAAGCCTTATTGGGAGCAACTTATTAAAACCGACAGCAGTTTTCAGATTTTTTACAGCATCCTTACCGGCCTGGGCAAAGAACATAACTGCCTGCTTACCGGCAAATGTGTGCTGGTAGATGAAACCAATCCCCATGTACTTGTTTATACTGTAAATGACACCAGGCAGGAGCTGCTGGTGATTTTGAATTTTGATGAAGACAACCGTGCGGTAAAGGCCGCATACAAATTCATGGACATGCCCCTGTTGCTGGGTAATTATGACAACGGTGCCATGCCCGTACTTACTTCTTCGCTGGTGCTGCGCCCTTATGAGGTAAGGATATACCAGGTGAATTGATTTATGGAAAAGTGGAGGTTGTACATCTTACCATAAACGTACAGTATGGCAGCAATTGAAACAGTACAGCACAGCAAATCAACCGGTGTAAAAAAAATAGTTGAAAAATCAACAAGGGTTGATCTTACCCCCATGGTTGACCTCGGTTTTCTCCTCATCACTTTTTTTGTGTTTACATCAGCATTGTCAAAACCCAAAGTGATGCAGGTGAATCAACCCAATGACAACGATCCCGTGGCTTATTCAGAAATTTGTGCCTCCTGTGCATTAACCTTGGCGCCGGGCAGTAACGGTATAATTTATTATTACGAAGGTATGGCAGAAGATAAGCCCACTGTTAAAACAACCACCTTTAGTGCTGATGGGCTCCGCAGCATCATTCTACGCAAAAAAGCAGTACTGGCTGCACTTAACCATAGTAACAAAGAGCTGGTGCTCATCATTAAACCCGGCGATGAATCAACCTGCCGTAATTTTGTAGATATGCTGGATGAAGTACTGATCAATGATGTAAAACATTATTTTATTGCAGAACCCGATGATAAAGACAGGCTGCTGATACCAGAATTGTGGAAGAAGTAAGTTAGTTGACAGCAGCACAGATTGCAGTTGACAGGAGGGCAGCAGCGTTTTATGCAAGGGGCGATAGACGCAAGCGCTAAGCCTTGTAAAATACTTGTCAACTTATCAACCAATCAACTTTGAGCCTTTCAGCACAAGCTCCCAATTCTTAATTCTTAATTCTTCATTCTTAAATTTTAATTCTTAATTCTGCATTCCGTTTATCTTTGCAGCAATGGCACATACATTATCAGGCTGGGACGATACCATTGCAGCGCTGGCTACGCCGCCGGGCATTGGCGCTATTGGGGTGATAAGGCTTAGCGGGGCAAATGCAATTACTATTATCAATAGCTTGTTTCCTTCAAAAAATTTGGAAAAGCAGGCTACCCATACATTACATGTTGGTTTTTTAAAAGATGGTGATACGGTGCTTGACGAAGTGGTGGTATCGCTGTATAAAAATCCCAAAAGTTATACAGGGGAAGATGTGGTGGAGATAAGCTGCCACGGCTCGCCTTATGTGCAGGAGCAGGTGCTGCTTGCCTGTATACGTAAGGGTGCCCGCCTGGCCAAAGCGGGTGAGTTTACACAAAGAGCTTTTTTGAATGGCAAGCTGGATTTAACCCAGGCCGAAGCGGTAGCCGATTTAATAGCCAGTAATACAGCAGCTTCTCAAAAAACAGCCCTGCACAATATCCGTGGTGGTTTTTCGGCGGTACTGAAAGCGCTGCGTGAAAACCTGATTACTTTTTCGGCATTGATAGAACTGGAGCTCGACTTTAGCCAGGAAGATGTGGAATTTGCAGACCGCAAACAGTTTTATGCATTAATTGAATCCGCACAGGTAACCACTGCCGGGCTGCTGCAATCTTTCCAGTTGGGTAATGTAATCAAGCAGGGCGTAAGTGTAGCCATCATCGGCAAACCCAATGCAGGCAAATCAACCTTGCTGAATGCACTGCTCAACGAAAACCGGGCAATCGTAAGCGAAATAGCCGGTACTACAAGAGATACTATTGAAGAAATTGTCAATATCAATGGTATCCTTTTCCGGCTGATAGATACAGCAGGCATCAGGGAGCATACCACAGACATCATTGAAAGCATCGGCGTGGAGAAGAGCTTAGAAAAAATGAACAGTGCCGATATAGTGCTGTACCTGTTTGATACGGTTGAAACTACTTTACCCGAAATAGAAGAACAATTGCTGGCACTTAAAAAAATGAATCTTAAAGTATTGCCGGTAGGCACCAAGCAGGATATAGCCGGGGAGGGTGCCGCAGTAAAATTCAATGGTGTTGAAAATGTACTCTTTATTGCGGCCAAACAAAACGGGGGCATTGAGCCACTGAAAGAAAAACTCTTTCAAACCACCGTGCGGCAGGAGCTGGCTTCAGAAAATACCATCGTTACCAACAGCCGCCACTATGCCGCCCTGCAAAAAGTAGATGAATCCTTACTGGCCATTAAAGCTGGCTTAGACAACCACCTCCCCGGCGACCTGCTGGCCCTGGACATCCGCCGTTGCCTGCACTATATTTCTGAAATTACAGGTGATATCAGCAATGAGGATGTGCTGGACTATGTGTTCAGTAAGTTTTGTATCGGCAAATAGATGCTTAAAGTGAGAAAGATTGCCGGGTGATGTTTACAGTATGCTATTGTTATATTTGTGGCAGGTTAGCAGGCAGTTGCAACAGTGAAAATAGTATAAATATACCGCTGAAACAGAAGCTTGTGGTAAAAGAATATAAAAGTAAAGGCGATGGCAGGCATAAAGTGCAGGCGATAATACCAGATATGCAGTATGATGGAAAATAATAAGATGATATTTTATACTACACCCCTAGGCAGCATAAGGGTGGAAGTAATTTTTGAAAGCGAGTCCTTTTGGTTAAGCCAAAAGAGAATGGCTGATTTGTTTGGCGTGGATGTGAGAACCATCAATGAGCACTTAAAGAATATTTTCGCAAGTGGTGAACTGGATGAAAATTCAGTTATCCGGAAATTCCGGATAACTGCTGCAGACAATAAAACATATAATACAAATTTTTATATTCTTGATGCCATTTTAGCCGTTGGGTACCGTGTAAACTCAGCCCAGGCCACACAATTCAGGGTTTGGGCTACCAACACTTTAAAGGAGTTTATCACCAAAGGCTTTTTACTGGATGATGAACGGCTGAAGCAGGGAAAAAACTTTGGCAAAGATTATTTTGATGAACTACTGGAGCGGATAAGGGAAATACGGGCAAGTGAAAGGAGGTTTTACCAAAAAATTACCGATATATATGCGCTTGCCGCTGATTATGATAAAAATGCCGGGAGCACCAAAGATTTTTTTGCAGCCGTACAGAATAAACTGCACTGGGCAATTACAGGCAAAACAGCCGCCGAAATCATTTATACAGAATCCGATGCGGCCAAACTGTTTATGGGTTTGCAAACATGGAAAGCAGCGCCAGATGGTAAAATTTTAAAAAGCGATGTAAGCATAGCCAAAAATTATTTGCATGAAGCACATATTAAAGAACTTAACCGCATCGTTTCTGCTTACCTGGACCTTGCAGAAAATAATGCACAACGTGGTATAATAACTACCATGAAGGATTGGGCAGCTTTTTTGGATAACTTTCTTACCCTGTCCAATTATCCCATATTAACTGATAAAGGAACGGTAACCATGCTGGAAGCCAAACTGAAAGCAGAAGCTGAGTTTGACAAATACCGTGTAATCCAGGACCAGCATTATGAAAGTGATTTTGACAGGGAAATTAAGAAATTGAACACTAAACAGGCTTAGACAATCACCTGCCCGGCAACCTTCCGGCTTTACATATCCGCCGCTGCCTGCACTATATCAGCGAAATTACCGGCGATATCAGCAATGAAGATGTACTGGATTATGTGTTCAGTAAATTTTGTATCGGCAAATAGGTATTTAATAATTCTAAAAATAAATTTTAGACAACAGATCTTACTTTTTTGCTTTGAACTCCGAAGGTGTAAAACCAAATTTTGATTTAAAGACCGTGGAAAAATAAGCTTGCGACGAAAAACCCACTTTAAAAGAAATTTCTGAAATAGATAAATCCTCATTGAGCAATAAATATTTTGCCCTTTGCATCCTTACACTTAAAATGTAATCATTTATATTAAGGCCGAGTACCGCTTTTACTTTTCTGTATAATTGTACACGGGATATGCCTATTTCTTTACAGATATCATCTACCCCAAAGTTTTCATTGCCAATATTGCTTTCTACAATAGAAGAAAATTCACTTACAAATTTACGGTCAATTTTTTTTGAGGAATTAGTCCGGAGGCTTTCGTTAGGTAATTCGCTGCTGTAATGGTCTTTTAATGTTTCCCTGTTTCTTATCAGGTTCTTAATTGTTTCTTCCAGGTATTGAACATTAAATGGTTTTACTATGTAAGCATCTGCTTTTAGTTTCAAGCCTTCAATCTGCTGTTCAATACTTCCTTTAGCGGTTAAGATGATAATCGGTATGTGTGAAGTCCGGATATCATTTTTCAATGTCTCCGTTATCTGCATTCCATCCTTTCCAGGCAATAAAATATCAGAAATAATAATATCCGGCACAATTTCATACGCCTGGTTCAAACCAATATTGCCGTTTTCTGCTTCTAAAATTTCATAATTTTTTCCAAGCTGGCTTTTGAGAAACATCCTGATTTCCATATTATCTTCTATAAGCAATATGGAATAATCTTTTCCGGTAGTTTCAGAAATATCTTCGGGAGATACTGGCTTCAGTACCTCAGCTTCATTTGTATAAATTTTTGCATCTTCATAATTAAGGAAATAAGGTGCTGTTTCTTTTTCCATTTCATTTTCTTCCAAATGTTCTTTTCCCAGGGGCAGGCTTATTTCAAATGTTGCCCCTTTCCATTTTTCGCTTTTAATTTTTATGCTGCCATGATGCAGGGTTATTAATTCTTTTGATAGTGCCAGCCCCAGGCCAGTTCCTTTGTAGGTTCCTTCATTTCCCTGATAAAAAAGGTCAAAAGCATGTTCTAATGTTTCTGGACCCATGCCAATTCCGGAGTCTTCAATTTTTATAATTGCAGTTGTATTGGTGCTGTTTTTATCAACAGATACCGTAATAGAACCGTGGTCGTTAGTATATTTAAACGCATTGGAAAGGATATTAAACAATATTTTATCCAGCATATTTACATCAAACCACACTTTCAACGCCGGGTCTTTTGAATCAACCCGGAATGATATTTTCTTTTTATTGGCTATTTCCGCAAAGGCATTGGTAATCTCTGTTACAAATTCAGTAATATTATTTTCGCTGGCTCTTATTTTCATTTTCGCCTCTTCTATTTTTCTGAAATCCATCAATTGATTCACCAATCTTAAAAGCCGAATCGCATTCTTTTTTATCATTTCCATCTGGGTCTTTATGGTAAAATGAAGTTTTGGGGAGGTTACTATTTCTTCTAATGGGCCAAGTATAAGCGTAAGTGGGGTCCGTAATTCATGCGAAATATTGGTAAAGAAATTAAACTTGGCATCGGTAGCTTCTTTGGCTTTTTTCCCTAATTCTATTAATTGATTTCGCTGATTTGCTATCTCATCATTTTGTTTCACTAACCGGCTGTTAAT
>JANMDL010000868.1:0-4271 GCA_031376295.1 Chitinophagales bacterium | reverse complement strand
CAGCACGATGGCGAGCAGGATGATGCCCACCGGAAGCTGCCAGTAAATGGTGTAGGACGAGATCACTTCCTCCAGCACCAGAGCATTGCGCTGCAGCCAATCGGTACCATTGCGCCAGTTTATATAGACGAGGTCGTATTGGCTAGGGTCATTAATACCAGGATTTCCTGAAATTAGATTTCGTAATGCAGCACTACCACTACTCGTAACATTAGTGATAAACCCTTCAAACGTATTTTCACCCTCTGGTTCCTCGGGTACGGTTATCCACCCGGGGTCAAAGCCTTCGGCCACTATCAGGGGTCTGCGCAATACGGGGTCGTTGGCATTTTGGTAGCTTATTACAATATCGGCCCTGCCAAATGTCCCGTTAAACGATTCGACTGCCGTAATAGGTTCTCTTCGATCAATGACGCCCCTGGCAGCCGCACCACCACTGCCCGCCCTATTGCTGGCGTTACTGAAGTGTACCTTGCTGTGGCTGTTCAATTGCTGCCCATTGGCAAGCGTTATTTTAAATTGCCAGTGCTTCCAGCCCGTATCGGCATAGTTTAAACTAATTGCTGTGTTGTATTGCAGAATGCGGTAACCCTGGCCATCGGCCGCATCAAAAGCAATGCTGCTTATTTGTCCGGCCATATTGCTTATAAATAAATTGGATGGCAGTACCACGCTGCAATAAGTAAGGTTGTACCTTATAGTGCTGGGGCTGATGGCCATGGTAGTAAATTCCTGGTAGGGATTTTGCCATACACCGTTGCTGTACACATCCCTTATTTGTCCGTTTACCGTTTGCAAGCTGCCATTGGCCTGCGCATTGGGGTTGATGGCATTATAGGTAAATAACAAACCGCTCAATGTTATCACTTCTTTTTGCCGGGCCACATAGCACAGGCTGTCGTGAATGGAGGGGTGGCGCAGGGTACCGGCATTGTTGTTGAACCGGCTGGTAAACAGGGTTTTGTACAAATTGCTGTATGTACAGGGTTCCATCAAGGTACTATCGGCCAAAACCGAACCGTTGTAAATGCGTGGATCCGCAAAGTCGAAACCGTAATCTACCAATAAGCCAGTTGTTACTCTGTTGGACTCTAAAGCTCCAAAAACGTGGTTTACATAGTTGCGGTAATTGTTGTCCACTTCGGCATAAGCGGGTGGTGTAAAGCTTTGGGCATTTGCTGCACATAGTAAACCCCACAGCAACAGGGTTGCAAACATCTTTTTCATGATTTTGATTGTTTTTATGTTAGATGATTAATAGCGGATGTCGAAACGGCCTTCGGTAACATTTACTTTTTTTCCGCTTGAAGTTGTTCCCATGAATGTGAAAATTCCAGATAGAATACGATTAATTTGGTCATGCTTACTAATTCGCAAGTATCCATTATCAATCTCTAATGCACTATAAGTATCATCGGCTTGATAAAATGCTAAGGGACTTCCCTTAGAATTTTTAAATGGGTAGTTTACACCATCAAGAACGAATAGGCTGTCAGTTTCTATATGTACACTTACTAAAGGAGATGAAGACATCCAGTCAACAGCCGGTATATTTAAATACCAGCCACCCCCCGGCCCGGTACCCAGGTTTACGTATTGGCAAAAAAGTCCGGGGCGGCCCCGGCCATCCCGTGGCACAAACACCTGCCCATTAACTTTACAGCCAAAGGTCATAGCGCCTGTGGTAGTTTCGGGCGGCAGTTGCGCTTCTTCATTTTTGTTTTTTTTGCATTGGCTGAAACTGAAAAGCAGGATGATGGCAATGCCGGTTAAAATGGTTTGTATATTTTTCATAACTATTTGTTGAGTGTTACTGTTTGTGTTTAAAGCCCCGTTGAGCAATTTGCTGTAATAAAGTTAAGGATTATTTTTTACCAAAAAAATGTATGTAAAAAATGGATTTGTACAGGTTGCTGCAAATGCCGAGTTCCACCAGGCTACTATCGGCCAGTACCTGGCCATTGTAAATTTTAGGGTCTGCAAAGTCAAACCCATAGTCTATTAGTAAACCTGTGGGGACTCTGTTGGATTCCAAGGCTCCAAAAACCTGTTTCACATAAGTACGGTAGTTGTTATCCACTTCGGCAAAAGCAGGTGTCGTAAAGGTTTGTGCACACAGGGGCGATGCCCATAAAAGGGCAAGCAGGGCTTGCAATAGTTGCTTCATACTTGTTGTTTTTATGTTAGATGATTAATAGCGGATGTCGAAACGTCCTTCGGTAATATTTACAGTTAGTCCGGTTGAATTGTCCGTACCCGTAAAGAAAAAAGTACCAGAGATAATTCTGTTTATATTATCAAACCTCTTTATTTTCAATTGGCCAGAGTTGTTATCAAATGCATCATAACGAGGGCCATTTTGATAAAAGGCACCAGGAAACTCCTTTTTACGATACTTAAATGGATATGTACCACCTTCAGAAATTAGAAGGCTATCTGTAGCAATTGTTACTCCTTCTGGTGTACTTGGTAACCAGTTATCAGCAGAAATATTCAAGTACCAGCCACCGCCCGGACCGGTGCCCAGATTTACGTACTGGCAAAAAAGCCCGGGGCGGCCACGGCCATCGCGGGGTACAAATACCTGCCCGTTTATTTTGCAGCCAAAGGTCATGGCACCGGTGGTAGTTTCGGGTGGCAGTTGCGCCTCTTCGTTTTTATTTTTTTTGCATTGGCTGAAACTAAACAGCAGGATGATGGCAATGCCAGTTAAAATGGTTTGTACATTTTTCATAACTACTATTTTTTACACGATTTTTTAGTGCACAGCGTATTTACTAAGCATGCAGCTATAAAGTTAAAGACTATTTACTGCAATATCAACCGATGGCGTATACAGGATAAGAAAATGAAACCCTTAGCCTGCAGGCAAACTTGCTGGCAAGCTGTTGGGTTCCAGGTACTGATAACCGGGCAAAAGCGAAACCAGCAGATACGGGTGGTTTTCCGGTAAATATTCAAATAAGGCAGCGGGTTAACCACCGTGGCTTTTTTATAAGTGATAGCCGGTCAGCTTATTTTTTACTCCTTGCGTAAAAAATAAAATCGGTAGCCGGCACCTGCTCCACCCCCACCTGGCGCAGCATGGTTATCAACTGGCCGCGGTGATACGTACCATGGTTGGCTACATGCAGCAGCATCTGGTACACTGGCTGTTTAAAATGTTCCCTCTTGGTATTTTGGTAAATAAATTCATGCTGCAGGGCCGCTTCGGTGGCATTGTCCACCCAATCCTTCCATTGCTGCGATTGCTCCATCATCTTCTTATTCAGCTCAGCAAAACCGCCGGTAAAGCCATCGCTTGGCCTCATTACAATTTCCTGCAGCTTTACCCGCTGGTACCACATGCTTTCTGCATCCCATATATGCAGCAGGGTAAGGTAAATGCTTTTGAAACTGCTGTTGATTTCCCTGTGCAACTGCTCTTCGGAAAGGCTGCTGATGACGGCTGCCAGTTTTTGGTTTGCCCACAATGTATAGCCTGCATACTGCTGTAATAATTCTTTCATGCTGCCTGTAATTTTTTGATTTTAGATTTCTCCCTGCTAAGCTACGCAGAAATTGATTTAGTTTTGATGTTTATAACAACAGGTATTGTTTCAAATTTGGATTGCGTTCGGTGATTCCGATAGCTATCGGAACGACCACGGTTCGGGGTTTTTAACTTTATATAACAACAATCAACATGGCAAAAAACAAGTTTCCTTTCAGCGGCATCAGTTCGGCAGCAATACATGCAGGGCATCAGCAGGATCCCAACTATGCACATATCACTCCTATCTACGCAAGCAGCACATATACCTTCGACAGTGCCGACCAGGGTATGCGCCGCTTTACGGGTGAAGAAAACGGGTACATCTACAGCCGCTGGGGCAACCCCACCATTACTGAGGCAGAAGAAAAGATTTCGGCACTGGAAACATTCGGATTGACTGACGCTGGTGGCAGCCCGCTTGCCGTTAAAACCATCCTGCATGCCAGTGGTATGGCTGCGTTGAGTACATTAATGATTGCCAACCTGAAAGCAGGGGATAAGATATTGTCGCACTATTCGCTGTATGGCGGCACGCAGGAACTGGTGGACAAAGTGCTGCCTTCATTGGGCATTGAAGCAGTAATAGTTGACTTAAGGGATTTGAACAAAGCCGAAGAAGCGCTGAAAGCGAATCCTGCGGTAAAAATGCTGTACTTAGAAACACCTGCCAACCCCACCATACAATGTGTGGATATTGAAGCGCTTACAAAGCTCGGCAAACAATACAATTGCATTG
>JANMDL010000839.1:0-2702 GCA_031376295.1 Chitinophagales bacterium | reverse complement strand
TAAAAACTCCATAAAAAGGATAAGACATTTGTCATTTACGAATAATCTCGTATTTTTGGAAAAAACTACTGTATATGAATTTTTTTTTCACTATAACTTTATGTATAGCTGCAGCAACCGCTACAGCACAGCCCAAAATGGTAAACCAGGCCATTATTACTACTACTACCAGCATTACAGCACCCGAAACAGAAGATGCAGCCATACCGCCGCCGCCCTCAGCAGAAGGTGGACCGGTGGTAATAAGGCGCTCAATGATGGATGCCGGTGAAACCAAAAGCATCACTTACTTTAAAAATAACATGGTTAAAACCGTAGTGGAAAATGATATGGGCCGCAATACCACCATACGTGATAACGATGCCAGGAAAACCACTACCCTGATGGAGATAATGGGCAATAAAAGAGGATTTTATGCAACGGATGCCGAGCAGGAGGAAATGAGGAAGAAAATGGACAGCATGATGCAGGTACGGAATGAAGGACAGACGGCTGCTGCCCCCGCCTCATTTGTATTGCATTACAGAAACGAAAGCAAAGAGATTGCAGGCTATGTTTGTAAAAAAGCAGTTATAGTAAATACACGCCCCAATGGCAATACAGACAGTACTGTTGCCTGGTACAATACCGGGGTGATGATGAAAGGATTGACACATACCGGCGGACCAGGTGGAGGCTTTATGAGCATTGGCAGAAATACCAGCCAGGATGGTTTTGATAAAATTGATGGCTTTATCATGCAATATGAAAGCAACATGGGCAGGGGGCGTAAAATGACCGTTACGGTTACCAAATTAGACATACAAAAGGAAGTGAAAGACAAGGAGTTTGACATATCAAAAGATTTTGAACTGAAACCGATGAAAGATATGCAGGGGCCCGGCGGTGGCATGCAGATAAGGATTGGCGGGCCGGGTAATCATTAAAAATAGAAAAACCATACTTGCATGAATGCTATTGGGTACAATTTAAATGCTCCTGCCTGGTGCAGCAATTTTAAATTAACCACCCTATTCATAACGGAAAGTTTTTCGTACCTGCCAGGCTTTGACTTATAAGCCCTGCAAATGTTCCAAAATATCCTTCACCGATGGCCTTTTTGAATAATCATTATCAAAGTAGCGGTAAGTAATAATCCCTTTTTTGTTGATGATGTAAACCGCAGGTACCGGCAATGTGGCGCCGTTTGTGCCATTTGCCTTCTCAAAATCAATACCATAGCCCTTGTATTTCTCCACAGTTTTGTCATCTACTTTAAAAGCCACTTTATAAGCCGTCATAATGGCCAGGCCACTATCGGACAGTACCGGAAAGGACGCTTTTGTTTTTTCTATTGTCTTCAACACATTTCCGCCTGTTTCAGGGGTAATGGCAAATACCTGTGCACCTTTTCCTTTAATAAAAGTAAGGGAGTCTTCCATGCGCTTCAATTGCTTGTTGCAATACGGGCACCACTGGCCACGATAAAACAGCAACACCACTGGGCCTTTTTTCAGTGCCTTTTTAAGGCTCACGGTACTGCCATCGCTGGCTTTTGCTGTAAACTTTGGTGCTTTGTCATTTACATTCAGGCCGGCAGGGGTCATTTGTGCTGCCGAAAACAGGCTGCCGAGCAAAAATGTACAAATAAGGATTGCTAATTTCATTACGTATTGTTTAGTTGTTGATATATAATAAGATTACAGCGCACAGATTACAGTTTACAGCGGTACCGGGTTGAGTTCCTCAACTTTCAACTCTCCAATCTCCACTTTCCACTCTCAACTTTCCACTTTCAATCTCCCCTTTTTTCCCGATATTTGCCAAATCTCCAAAAAATGAGCGTTTTAATAAAACAGGCCCGCATTATCTGCCAGGGTTCCGCCCTTAACGGACAAATCAAAGACATTTTTATTGAAAATGGCATCATACAATCAATTGATGACAACATCACTACTGGCAGCACCTACGTAGTAAATGACAAAGAGGTTTGCATAAGCATTGGCTGGATGGATATTTTTTCCCAGTGCAGCGACCCCGGCTTTGAATACAGGGAAACCATAGAATCCGGCGCAGCAGCAGCAGCAGCGGGTGGCTTTACGGATGTGCTGGTTATGCCCAATACAAGCCCGGTGGTACAAAACAAATCGCTGGTTGGTTATATATTGCAAAAAGCTGCGGCTTTACCTGTAACCATTCACCCCGCAGGTGCCATCACAAAAAATAACGAAGGAAAAGAACTGGCCGAAATGTACGATATGCGCCAGGCCGGGGCTGCTGCTTTTACAGATGGCAGCCTGTCCATACAATCTCCGGGGCTTTTGCTTAAAGCGCTGCAGTACGTAAAAGCATTTGAAGGCACCATCATACAAGTACCAGATGATAAAACCATCGGCACCAATGGATTGATGAACGAAGGCATTACCAGCACACAGCTTGGTTTGCCCGGCAAGCCGGCCATTGCGGAGGAATTAATGGTTGCAAGGGATATAGAACTATTACGCTATACCGGCTCAAAACTGCACATCACAGGCATCAGCACACAAAAATCTGTTGAACTGATTGCAGCCGCAAAAAAAGAAGGGCTGCAAATTACCTGCTCCACCACTCCTTATCATGTATATTTTTGCGATGAGGATCTGGTTACTTATGATACCAACCTTAAAGTAAACCCTCCTTTGCGCAGCCGGGCAGACATGATGAGTCTTCGTGCGGCTTTGTCA
>JANMDL010000787.1:0-3848 GCA_031376295.1 Chitinophagales bacterium | reverse complement strand
TTGCTCAAAATAGTTTCTTAATATAGCAAGAAATGGTGGTGGCAATTCAGCAATAGTTTTTATATAATTTACGGTGGGGTCTTTTGCCGCTACAGCAATTATCTTGTCATCCGGCACCCCGGTATCAATCATCTGCATGTTTCCTATTACGTTGGCTTCTACCAGGCAAAGCGGCTGAATGCTTTCACTGCACATCACCAGTATATCCAGCGGGTCGCCATCCAGGCCAAGTGTTCGGGGTATAAAACCGTAGTTGATGGGGTAATGAAAGGAAGAGTAAATAACCCGGTCTAATTTCAACAGGCCTGTTACTTTGTCTATTTCATATTTGGCTCTTGAACCCTGAGGAATCTCTATCAAACCATTTACCACACCGGGTGCTTTGTCGCCGTAATGTGCACCATGCCATGGATGAAGTACGTACATATTGATTGATTATATTGTTACCTGCAATTCAGTTTGCAGGATTAATAAGTTTATACCCCAGCCATGCAGCAACGATACCAGCCACAATGCTGGCTGTAATATACACCAGGCTCAAACCCATTTTTCCAGTTTGAAGTAACTGCAGGTTTTCGGCTGAAAATGCCGAAAAGGTTGTAAATCCTCCGCAGATGCCGGTTGCTAAAAATAATTTCCAGTTACCTGCAAAGCTTTCATTTTTTATACCCAATGCCAAAATAAGCCCGATTAGAAAACATCCTGCAATGTTTACCAGCAATGTAGCCAGCGGAAATACCCTGCTTATCAGCAGCAGCGATACAGCATACCTTAACATTGAGCCAGCAGCCCCACCCAGTCCCACTAATATAAAATTCTTCATCATTCTTTATTCAGGTTTTTCTAAAAAGGTATATTTAAGATCAACCAGCCATTTGCCATCAGCCCTCACCATTCTTAATTTATTTACGATTTCTTTTTTATAAGAAGGGGAGTAGCTGATTACTACAACAGAATCTTTGGTGATTGTTGAAACTTCTTTTATTACGATGCCTGATTTTTTATAAGACTCAAGTTGCTCCGGTGGCAGTTTTTTATTCGACTCCCTGTACCGTTCCATTAACTGAAGATTGACTGAATCTTTCAGCAGGTATTGCTCAGCCTTATCCAGGTTGTTTTTAAGTGTGGCATAAATAAAGGTTTCGGCCACTTCCAGCTCAGTTACCGGGGCAGCTTCTTTGGCATCACCGCAACTGAAAAATGCTGCTGCCAATAAAAAAGTACAAAT
Source organism: Chitinophagales bacterium (assembly GCA_031376295.1). Classification (GTDB taxonomy): domain Bacteria; phylum Bacteroidota; class Bacteroidia; order Chitinophagales; family Chitinophagaceae; genus Ferruginibacter. Next base: position 2,620 of record JANMDL010000787.1, on the reverse strand, counting down.
GGTATTACGCATATTTAAAGGTACACATCTTTAACATATATCAATAAAAAAAGCACCCGTTTCCGGATGCTTTATAAATTTTCTTTTTATGATCAGTTTACTTTTAGTTTCTGCAGTTCTTCCTTCACCTTATCAAGGCCTTTTGTGCTTTTTTGAATCATTTGATTGATTGAATCTGCATTGATGCCTTTCATCATTTCTTTAAGAGAATCCATATTGAAATCTTTCATTAATCCTTTCAGCGAATCTATGTTCATGTTTTTCAACTTATCAATTCCATTGGCTAAATCTTCCATTTTTTCTTTGGATGCGCCGCCTGCGTTCATACCTGTAGAGAGCAGGCTTATTTTCCATTCACCTTTTTCTTTTTTCAATTCAAAGGGATGTTTTTCAGATTTACCATTTTCAGTAACCTCCACATCAACGGTGGCTTTGTCACCTTCTACTTTTTCACCTTTTACAGAAAAGCTTACCGACTTAGATTTTGCTTTGAATTCTTCGCTCATTTTTTTCTGGATGTCCTCTTTTGCACCAAATGCTTCTGCCATTTTCTGGCCTGCATTTAACAGGGTTACATCACTTTCAGTAATAAAGGTTTTTATTTTTTCAATATCACCGTCCTTCATGGCTGTTAAAAAACTGTTTACCACGCCACTTGGGGAGGATGAACTGCTGCATCCGGCCATAAAAATAACTGCTATAGCCAGCAGGCTGAACAATTTACGCATATTATATTTTTTTTTGTACTACAAATATAGTGTTAATGCCATTTACATGTATAGATTATTACTGGCTTGCCGGCGGCAAATCCTTATCCTTGTCATAAGCCCTGATAATGGCTTTTACCAGCCTGTGGCGCACTACATCCTCTTCATCCAGCTCAATATGGGCTATACCCTCAATGTTACGCAGTATTTTGGAGGCTTTAAACAGGCCACTTTGCTGCTTTGGAGGCAAATCAATCTGTGTAGGGTCGCCTGTGATGATGGCTTTGGCGTTGGGGCCAATTCTTGTCAGAAACATCTTTATCTGAAGATCATTGGTATTCTGCGCCTCGTCTAAAATAATAAAAGCATTGTCGAGTGTGCGGCCACGCATATATGCAAGTGGGGCCACTTCAATTGTCCTGGTAGTCATGTAATATCCAAGTTTATCGGCAGGTATCATGTCATCAAGTGCATCATACAAAGGGCGCAGGTAAGGATCAATTTTCTCCTTTAAATCACCAGGCAAAAAACCAAGACTTTCGCCAGCTTCCACTGCCGGACGGGTTAGGATGATCTTTTTAACCAGTTTGTTTTTTAATGCCCTCACAGCCAATGCCACAGCGGTGTAGGTTTTACCGGTACCGGCTGGTCCAATGGCAAAAACAATATCATTTTTGTCGCAGGCTGCCACCATTTTTTTCTGGTTGGCTGTCCTTGCCCTTACGGTTTTGCCGTTCGGCCCAAATACCAGCACTTCATTGGGATTGCGGTCAGTAAAATTATCAATTGACTTTTCATCATCGCCACCCAGTATCTGTTCAAAGTAATTTTCACTCATGTGGCCATTCCGCTGCAGGTACTGCACTATCAGCTCAATTTTTTCCTTTGCACCATCAATCTGTTCGGGGCTGCCGCTGAGTTTTACCTGGGTGCCGCGGCTTAAAATTTTCAGTAGCGGAAATTTCTTTTTTAAGATGTCTAATTTACCATTGTTAACGCCAAAAAATTCAATGGGATTAACTGTTTCGAGGTTAATGATTGTTTCTGTCAATGCTGTTCGGTTTTTGTGTACTGTAGCAGCAAGGCATACGGCAGTACCTGTTCACAATAGAAATACCAGTTTGGTTTTTACTAACCCATCCATCCGTATCAAATTTAACGAATAGCTGCTGATATAACAACATTATAGTTTTACACAAGTGTTAATAATAATTCCGGCGCCATATATTCTCTGTAAATAAGGTTATTAACATTTTGTATTTTATCCCTGTCTGGCAATGTTTTTGTGCATTTACAATATTATTTTTCAAACCAAAAACATTTTAATTATGAAAAGAATCATTCTGGCCATGTTTGGCCTTGCCACCATCGGTTTTATTTCCTGCAGCAAAAACACAGAAGCGCCTGCTGCCACTGAACAGGCTGCAAAGCAACAGGCCACAATTGAAGCCCCTGCTCCTTATTATGACTTTGTAATCGGGGTTAAAACAGGTTGCGCAGGTACTGTACTTACCATCAACGATTGTGGCAATGGCAGTTACACACCCTGGAACAGTACAATCAACTGTACCGGAGCCAATAACTTTAATGGTACTGTATTTGGTAGTGGTAATCCGTTGCTTATTAATAACCCACCCACTTTTATCAACCTGGGAGCTACCTACCTTATTTTTAACAATAATACCACAGCAACAAGGGATGTATTGAGTGTTATCTTTAAACCGGGATACAATGCTTCACATAAACCAACCATCACTTATAATGCTTCAACCCGTAAGTTTACCATTGTAAATGCTGGCAATGCTGCTTTTGTTACTGTTACTAAATTCAGCTATACCGGCCTTATTGCGCCAGGTGTTATTGAGTTTTGTTAGTTTTTCATGGTAAATGAACTGCACCTGCCCTGCCGCAGG
>JANMDL010000746.1:0-3070 GCA_031376295.1 Chitinophagales bacterium | reverse complement strand
TATAACGGTTTAAAATAAGGAAGCCATGGATCGTATTATCACCGATTATGTACAGCGCCACTTTACATTAAATGTTAACGACAGGAATGTGGCGATGAAATTTATCGGATTTCAGCGGCAGGAAGAGGCTGTTTACTCCTTTTTTGAAATAGCGGATATTGCTTCAGTAAAAAAAATAACGGTTACTGATAACCTGTTGTATGATTATAAAAAAGAGCAGGTGAGTATAGTGCATGTAACAGTGGATGGTACTTTGAAGAGTACAAGAATGAACAACCCGGAAGATAAGTATGTGTTTGATTTTTAGGCTGATAGTATGTAAAAATCTTGTGCAATTCGCTTAAATCCCGTATTTCCGTTTTACCTCACGTTCTGTATCCCTTTGTTTGATGGTTTCTCTTTTGTCGTAGAGTTTTTTACCCTTGCCAAGGCCGATTTCTAATTTAGCAAAACCTTTTTCGCTGATAAATATTTTGAGGGGTACAATGGTGTACCCTTTTTCGGTCATCTTTTTTTCCAGCTTCAGCAGTTCTTTTTTATTCAGCAGCAGTTTGCGCTCCTGCAGGGGCTCGTGGTTGGAATAGGTGCCGAATGCATACTCGGATATGTGCAGGCTTTTTACAAACAACTCACCCTTGTGAAACTGGCAGAAACTATCATTAAAACTGGCTTTGCCCAGCCGCAGCGATTTTATCTCGGTGCCCGACAGCACTATGCCAGCAATGTATTTTGCTTCTATAAAAAATTCGTGGTATGCTTTGCGGTTACTTAAATCCACTTTTTTAATGTGATGATTAAGAAATGTGCAAATTGGCAAATGTGAAAATATGCCAATACACTTACTTGCTTCGGCCCATCAGAGAGTGCGTAATTCTTAATTTCTAATTCTTAATTCTTAATTTTTAAAAAGCACCAGCAAATCAGCAATCTTCTCCTTCAGCTTGTTGCGGTGAACGATAAAATCTAAAAAACCATGCTCCAGTAAAAATTCGCTGCGTTGAAACCCTTCAGGCAGATCCTTGCGTATGGTTTCTTTTATTACCCTTGGGCCGGCAAAACCGATGAGTGCCCCTGGTTCACCGCAGATAATATCTCCCAGCATGGCAAAACTGGCGGTGGTTCCACCAAAAGTGGGGTCGGTACAAAGGGAAATGTATGGAATTTGTGCATCACTCAGTTGAGACAATTTGCCCGATGTTTTGGCCAGCTGCATCAGCGAAAAAGCGCTTTCCATCATTCTTGCACCGCCACTTTTATTGATGATCATAAATGGAATGCGGTGCTGTATGCAGTAGTCGCAGGCACGGCTTATTTTTTCGCCCATCACACTGCCAAGGCTGCCGCCAATAAATTCAAAATCCATACAGGCCACTACCAGGTCGTTGGTATTTACCTTGCCATACGCTACCGTAATGGAGTCGTGAATATCGGTTTTGGCATACGTTTCCTCCAGCCTTTTGCTGTAAGGTTTTAAATCAACAAAGTTGAGAAAGTCCTTTGATTTAATGTTGGCAAACAGTTCTGTAAATTGAGCGTCATCGAATAAAATATCAAAGTACTCGCCACTGCCAATGCGGTGATGGTGTTCGCATTTGGGGCACACAAAATTGTTTTCGCCCAGTTCGGTAATGGTGCAGGTATATTTACAGTTGGGGCATTTCGTCCACAAACCATCCGGCGCTTCCTTTTTATCTTTGGTGGAAGTGAGGATGCCCTTTTTTATGCGCTTGAACCAACTGTTTTTGGTTTCCTCGGTTTCTCCGTCTTCTCCAGCCAGGTTGGCATCAAAATTTTCTTCTTTTAACATGCTTGCCTTGTTTAAAATTAATAATCAACAACTATTAATTAATTACGCATTCCTGTTAATGCAATTCAGGTCATCAAAAGCAACTTCCAGGCGTTTGATAAATGCTTCTTCGCCCTTGCGCAGCCACACACGTGGGTCGTAGAATTTTTTATTGGGCTTATCGGCACCTTCGGGGTTACCCAACTGGCCCTGCAGGTAAGCTTCATTTTTTACATAAAAATCCTTTACGCCTTCCCAAAAGCTCCACTGCAAATCGGTATCAATATTCATTTTAATGGCGCCATAGCCAATGGCTTCCCTTATCTGGTGCTGCGGTGAGCCACTGCCGCCATGAAATACAAAATACACCGGCTTGGGGCCGGTTTTCAATTCTCTTTCAATATATTCCTGGCTGTTTTTTAATATTTCGGGGCGCAGCTCTACGTTGCCGGGTTTGTATACCCCATGCACATTACCAAAAGCTGCAGCCACGGTAAACATATCGCCTACTTTGCCCAGTTCGGTATAAGCATACGCTACGTGCTGTGGTTGTGTGTAGAGTTTATCATTCTCAACATCGCTGTTGTCCACACCATCTTCTTCACCGCCGGTTACACCCAGTTCTATTTCAATGGCCATACCAAGCGGCTTCATCCTTTTGTAAAATTCTACTGATGTGGCAATATTTTCTTCAATGGGTTCTTCCGACAGATCGAGCATGTGCGAACTGTACAGCGGCTGCCCCTTTTCTTTGTAAAACTGCTCACCGGCATCTAATAAACCACTGATCCAGGGCAGCCATTTTTTTGAAGCATGATCTGTATGCAGCACTACGGGTACACCATAATATTTGGCCACATTGTGTATGTGTAGTGCGCCGGACACACCGCCGGAGATATTGGCCTGCAGCTTGTCATTAGGCATGCCTTTGCCGGCAATAAACTGTGCGCCACCATTGGAAAACTGTATAATAACCGGTGAATTTACTTTGGCGGCTGTTTCCAGCACGGCATTGATGGTATTGGTACCAATGGTGTTTACAGCGGGCAACGCAAAATTGTTGTCTTTTGCATCTTTTAACAATGCTGCTAACTCTTCGCCAAACAAAACCCCGGGTTTATACTTACTCATACTACTTATTTTGGTTGATTTAATGTGAAAAAACTGATAAGAGGGCAAATATACGGTATAAAATAAAAAAAAGGGTGAATTGGAGGAATACGTTGACAGGGTGGGTGAGCGTTGACCGTTGGGCGAGGGACGTTGGGCGTTGATCGTTTGTGC
>JANMDL010000745.1:0-2961 GCA_031376295.1 Chitinophagales bacterium | reverse complement strand
TGGTGCCAACATTTGGCAGTTTACTCTTGATGTGAGGAGTCAAAATATTTATGCTTTGTTTATTTATTCAAAAATAATCAAAGCAGGGGTATAAACAGCAGATAAGAGAGAAAGGCGGCTGGTGAAAGATTATGGTGTTGCCACCATCCCCGTGGCAGCTTTTTATAAGGAGGCAGAAGACAACGGCGTTCTGCGTTTTTGCTTTGCCAAAAAAGAAAGTACGCTGGAAGATGCAGTGAACAGGTTGGTAAAACTTTAATTTTGCAGTAATGATAGAAAGCAGGGAGGAAATAGCAACAGCACTGGAAGCTGATTTTACAGCACTGGCCAGCTATGTGGCTGCATACAATAAAACCTTATTTACAGAGATGCCGGAGGGTAAATGGAGCGTTGGCCAGCACCTGGAGCACTTGATACGAAGCAGCCAGCCGGTGTACATGGCGATAGGATTGCCTGCTTTTGTGCTGAAGCTGATTTTTGGCAAACCCAACCGCCCCGGCAGAAGTTTTGATGAACTGGTAGAGCGCTACCAGGAAAAATTGAGCAACGGTGGCGCAGCATCGGGCAGGTTTGTGCCGCCGGCAGTACCTTACAGCCTTCAGCAGCAAAAGATAAAATTGTTTTTACAGTTAAAAGATAAATTACAAAAAAGGGTACTGGCATTATCTGACAGTAAATTAGACAATTGCCTGCTGCCACATCCGCTGCTGGGAAAAATTACGGTAAGGGAAATGCTGTTTTTTACTGTTTATCATACGCAGCATCATTTACAAATCATGCAAAAACAAACCGGCTAATGAACACTCAAAAAACAAACAGGGCCTGCAGCACAAGTAAGAACATTTCTGTGAAAATCTTTTTTGTCAGCCTGCTCTTTTTCACGGCCTTTACCATCAGGGCGCAGGACAGTTTAAAAATTATGCTTGGCAAAAAAACGTTATATACCGCAACTAGCTCCAAAGGGGATGAAGTTGTCACTTGTAATATTCCTGCTAAAACAATGCGTACGGCCTTTAGTACCGTCACCGTATATTTCGGGATGCAGCAGAAAAATACCGTGTATAAAAATACCCTGCAGTTTGTTTATACCGCAGCAGATGGCACAGAGAAAACCATTGATCAGCAATTGCTAAAAGGTAAATCTGTATTTGCAGGAGCCGCATTTAAAAAATTGCTGAATACGCATAAATTGCTGAAGCTGCGGTTGATTCAAAGCCCGGCTAATCCGCAAATGTCCATTCCCACACGTATTCGTGATCTTTTACTCATTAATACCAAATGATTGCATGAGCAGGCATATTTTATATTTTGTAAACCCCATCTCGGGTACAAAGAGTAAAGAGGAATTAATAAAAACAATAAAGGATAAAACGGCGCAGCAGGGCATACGCTACCAGGTAGCTTATACCAATGCTGAAGCTGATTACGGGTATCTTAAAGAAAAGATTGCAGCAGAGTCAATCACTGATGTGGTGATATGCGGGGGCGATGGTACGGTGAGCCAGGTTGGTGCAGCATTGATTGGCCAGGATATAAATGTTGGCATTATACCATTGGGCAGCGGTAACGGTCTGGCATTAGCGGCCAAAATACCAAAGAATGTACACAATGCACTTGGTGTAATATTTAAAGGCAAGGCTGCTCATATTGATGGTTTTTTCATCAATAAAAAATTCAGTTGTATGCTTTGCGGGCTTGGTTTTGATGCACAGGTAGCACATGATTTTGCCCGGCAAAGCAAAAGGGGGCTGACTACTTATGTAAAGCAAACCATCCGCAATTTTTTTTCAGCAAAAACCTATCCGTTTACAATCAGCACCATTGACAAAACCTTCAGTTGCAAAGCATATTTCATCAGCATAGACATCAGCAACCAGTTTGGCAATAATGTAACCATAGCACCCCGTGCCAGCCTGAGCGATGGGTTGCTGGATATAGTTGTGGTGAAAAAAATGAATAAGTTTATGCTGCTGTGTAAATTATTGTGGCAGATACAGAAAGGAAAAACGATACCCGAAAGCAGTCCTGATTTTGAAAAGAGCAGTATCCTTTATTTTAATGCATCGGCACTTACCATTCATAATTCCGGCATGGCTCCACTGCATATTGATGGAGATCCGGCAGCCACTGCAATTCAATTCAGTATTGAAATATTGCCTGCGGCGCTAAGGTTGCTCCAGGGATAAGCTCCCTGCTTACTTCATACATTTCAGCACCTGGGTTACAGCCGCCCGGTTATGCGCATTACCAAAGGATGCAATAACATCTCTTTTTTCTCTGGCGGTTAAATGAAAATTAAGTGCGGCGCCCTTCTCTTCTTTCTCAGGAATGTACATAAAAGTAACCCGGTGCATGGCGCCGATGCTATCATTATTGAGGTAGGCATACTGGTCAGTCTGAAAAAAATCCTGCAGCTTGTACCAGTTGTTCTGCAGCATGGTGGCAGGCTTGAGTAAAATATCAGTAACCGAACCTGTTTCCAGGGGGTTTTGCCAGTTGTCATTCCTTCTGTCACGTATCTGCAGCAGCAGCACACCCGACGTGTTTTGTTTTATCCAGTCTTTAAAACAGTCAATAAAACGAAGCGTGGTTTCCTGGCCGAAATTATCCCTCAGGCCTGCATCCATCACATCAATAACAGGTTCACTCGGCAGCCATACATTGGGCAGCACATAGGGGAAGGTTGCATTCATACGCAGGGCCGTCAGCAATCTTATGTTCATTGGGGTTTGTGCGGCAAACATAGCACCAAAATCCACCGCATCGGGGCTTGCGCTGCTGTCTGCGGCCAGTGAAGCCGGCTTCATCATAAAACTCAGGGGCAATGTACCCAGCATCATTTTTCTCCCATCCCTGGTAATTACCGGCGGGCAATTGATGAAGCAGACATTTATGATAAGCGGGGCAAGCGGCGGAATGCTGGCGGCGGCTTATTACCGGGAACTGTACCGGAATAAACAG
>JANMDL010000681.1:0-6981 GCA_031376295.1 Chitinophagales bacterium | reverse complement strand
ATAGGAGAGGGCAATGAGCAGTACGAGCGCTATGGCCAACTTACATCTATCCGCTTACTGGAGTTCAGTTGCGGACTGGCACCGGTTCCCCGTAAAAAAAATAATGAACAGCAATTTGGTTTTGCAGATACTAGTGGTACAATGGTGATACCTGCACAGTACGACTCTGTTTCCAATTTCAAAAAGGGTTTTGCTGCAGTTAAAAAAAACCGGCATTGGGGTGTAATTAATACAAGGGGTGAGGTGATTATTCCGCACCAGTACGATGTGGTGCGCCTTACCGATACCTGCTTCTTCATAGTGGCAACAAAAAATAAATGGGGAGTGGCTGATACCGCAAATGGCATAGCCATTCCTGTGGAATATGCTTTTGTAAAACATGTATTCAGTGATGTGTTTGCCGTGTTTAGCCCCGAGCCCGGCGGGGAAAGGAAAAAAAGGAAACAAATTGATGATGACCGTATGGACTGGGGCCCAATGGGTAAATGGGGTGCTGTAAACAGCAAAGGGCAAACAATTATGCCATCACAATACGATGCCATTGAAAAGATAAACAATAACCTGGCAAAAGCAATAACCATAATAAGCCGGTATGATCTGCCTACGGGCATGGCCCGTTATGATGAAACAACAGGATTTGTTGTATTTAATACTTCAGGCCTGATAGATAATACAACCTATATTGACAGGATGACCAAATTAGGACTTACTTATGATAACAGGGGTGTTTTTGATGAGCATAATTTCAGCAAGGATACAGAGCATGCAGCTTATATTCCATTGCAGATGAAGCAAAAGAGCGGGCAATTGAAGGCGGTGGTGCTGAATGCAAAGGGCGAAAGGATACTGGAAACCAATTTTTATAAAATACATAAATTCAGCAAGGATATAGCCATAGCAAGTGTGCTTGAAAATCCCCAGCTGGTAATCGGTAAGGCTGAGAAAAAAATCAATATTGAACCGGTGGCTAACAATTACAGCAATGTTACAGCGCCTTTTTTATTTTATGCGTTTGAACCAAAGGTTAAAATTGGTGTGCTTAATGCAAAAGGCAAAATGATAATACCGGCGGAGTTTACAGAGATAGGCGGCAGGTTTTACTATGAATACCTTACTGCACCATGGGTAAAAGATTTTATACCGGTAAAACGGAATAAAAAATGGGGTGTTAGAAATGAAACGAATAATATAGTTACAGCAGTTAAATATGATGAAATAATAGTAGGCCATTGTGGTGCTGTAGTTAGCAAAAACGGAAAATACGGGTTTATTGATCTTAAAGGTAACCAATTAATACCTTTTGAATATGACGAACTGAGGCTGGATTATAGTGGCTTGCTGTTGGGAGAAACAGGCGGTAAAGATTACTATGTTGATAAGCAGGGGAACAGAACGCAACGTTGAGTTTTTCAACTTTTAATCTGCAAACCATCCCCAGCCTGCAGTCCACCAGCCTCTTCATTATAATAAAAACTGATTGCCCCGCTCGGACAAGCCTTAACCTGTTCAATGATTTTTTCGGTAGTGCTGCCTTCTGCCTCAATCCATGGTTTCCGCCTTGGGTCAAACACTTCCGGCAGGCCCTTAAAGCAAACTGCTGAATGTATGCACAACCCTGGTTTCCATACAATCGTTATTTTTCCGTTGGTGTATTTATGTGTTTGAACCGGCATTATTGCTTTTTTTGTGTTAAAAACTCACACAATTTACAAAAAAACGGCAAATTTCCTTTAACTTACAACTTACTTACTACAGACAATATGGTGTCAAAAATATCTGAAGGCGTAAAAGTTACGGTAGAAACCTATTATCAGCCAGATTACAGCAATCCGGTCAACAGTGAGTTTATGTTTGCCTATCGTATTACTATTCAGAATAACAACACATTTCCTGTAAAATTGCTCAGCAGGCACTGGTTTATTTTCGACAGTAACGGCAGCCTGAGGGAAACCGAGGGAGAAGGTGTGGTTGGCATACAGCCAATGATTAACCCCGGGGAGCAATATCAGTATGTAAGCGGGTGCAACCTGCGTACCGAAATGGGTAAGATGTACGGAACCTACACGATGGAAAATATTACGAATAAACATCATTTCGATGTCGTTATCCCCCCATTTGAAATGAATGCCCCTTTTAAACTGAATTAATGCAGACGGGATAAGCGTTTTGATTGTATATTTGCACAATTCAGGCATGCATTTTTTCCATGAAAACAACTGTTTTTTATGTAATCAACCGCTAAAAAAAGTAGTGATAAAATCTAAATATGGCAAAAGTAACATTCAACAACAACGACAACCGGTTTTTTCAATCGCTGAAATCATCTGTTGATCAATATTTTGAACAGAACAAAATCAAAAAAACAGGCGACTGGAGGCTTTTCAGTAAAACCATTATCCTTATTGGCTCTGCTATTGCCATGTATTGTTTACTGATGTTTGTAAGTATGAGTGCTTTGCCAGCCTTACTCCTTTGCGCCGGATTGGGTTTTGTATTTGCCTCAATCGGTTTTAGTGTAATGCACGATGCCAACCATGGCAGTTATTCAACAAAGCCAAAACTGAACGATCTTTTAGGCCTCAGTGCCAACGCATTGGGAGCCAGTTCTTATTTCTGGAAACAAAAACACAATATCATACACCATACTTACACCAATGTAGATGGCATTGATGATGATATTGCAAAAAGCCCCATCATCCGCCAGTGCGAATCACAAAAATGGGTGCCTGCTCACAAAGTACAGCATTTGTACCTGCTCCCCGTTTATTCATTATCTTCTATATTCTGGATTTTCTTTATGGATTTTGCCAAATATTTCACCCGCAAAATATACACAACAGAGGCTTGGAAACTCACTACAAAGAATAAAATGATCTTTTGGGCTACTAAGGCGGGCTACCTTACATTTTACATAGTATTGCCAATTATGATTTGGGGTTTTTTGCCATGGCTCGCAGGTTTTTTTATGCTGCATGCGGTAATGGGTTTAACGCTGTCGTTGGTATTTCAACTGGCACATGTGGTAGAGAATACAGAGTTTGAACACATTGCGCTGGATGAAACAAAACATGTAGAAACTGCCTGGGCAGAGTTTCAACTTAAAACAACTGCCAACTTTGCCATGGGTAATAAAGTAATTTCCTGGTTTGTAGGTGGATTAAACTACCAGATTGAACACCATCTTTTTCCTAAGGTAAGTCACGTACATTATCCTGCAATAAGCAAAATTGTTATGGAAAAATGTGCTGAATTTAATTTGCCTTACAACAAGTATACAACAATGAGTGAAGCACTGGCTTCTCATTTCAGGGTAATGAAGTTCCTGGGTAAAAAGCCGCAATCAATGGTAATGGCAGAAGCTGCCTGACAAGGAATGGTATAAAATTATTCATAAAGCTGTGCAGTTTTTCGCAGCTTTTTTTTACAAAAATTTGTTGCCACAGATTCACTAAAGCACAGGAAATACAATGGCAGGGTTTCTGTGACCATACATAAAACATTACCGCTGATGCACTTTTGTGCAAAAAATGTATTGACAGTGTTTCTGTGTTTCAGTGGCAAAAGCCCAGACGGCGAATCGGTCATCGCTCAATAGCCTCCTGTCTAACTGTTATCCGTAACCTGTAATCTGTTCTCTACGGCTTATACTTTGCTTCCTGAAAAATTGTATTCGCATCCATTGCAATCAGTTGCTGAAGGGTGGTTTTTGGATTTTTAGCCATGTATTTTTTTACAATCTGCCATCCTGCAAAGCTGCCGATGTCACCCGGCGATGCTTCTCCCAGTTCCTGCGTTTTTGGGCTTTCGCCGATATAGTTTTTTATGATGTTTTTATCGGACACCTGCAGGTAATTATTCTGTATAAAAAGATCCCATATAGCAGCCTCATGCGCATAGCAATCTTTCATTTGCACAGTTGTGTAGCCAATTAATTGGTATTCATCAGTTTTGGGCAGTAGTTTACTCAGAATGTACAACCGTTTTCCCCGCTGCACCATTTGCTGCACCAATGGTTTATCGTCATTGCTTTCGGGCATCATTTCATCCACTACATTTTTCATGCAGTTTACCGCAACAGTGGATGGGTCAAAATGCTCCGTAATATACGCAGGATAAGTTTGGCTGACCATGTCGTTTTTATAAAAACCGGAATTTTTACCAAGATGGTGGTGCAGACCCACAATGAATGTGTTAGGCGCAATAATATCACCAAAGCCATCTAATGGCCCGATATAGGTAATCACCCTTTCCGGGGCTTTGTATTCAGGAAAGTAATATTTTAAGTACTTCACAGCCTGTCTGATGCTGTTCTCAAAAGGGGTAAAATCTTTAAAAATAAGCTGGGCTGAATCGTTTACCCTTCGGAAAGGAGTGATAAAATTCCTTACATACGTTGCCACCGTAACATCTGTCCATTTTGGATCAGCATTTAGTATCCTTGCCATAAAGCTGGGCATAAATTCAGGATGCAGCTTGCTGAGCCTGTCAATTTCCTGGCTCATTTTATTGGTGTCGGCAGCAAAAAAATCTTTCTCAAACCGCTCTGTAGTGAGTTTTACTTTAATGCCAGATACATCAGGTGCTTTATCTGAATTGGTACAGGACCCGGCGAAAAAAAGTACTGCTATGATAAATAGTGCTGACCGCATCATTGATTTATTTTTTATTAATTTAACTTTACAAAGAAATTGAATAATTCACAAACTTAAAACAAAAGCCCGTTAAACCGGGTATTGCAGCATGAAGATTTTTCTGGCACAGCAAAACTATCACATCGGTAATTTTGAAAGCAATACTGCCAAAATAATTGCTGCCATTGAAGCAGCAAAGGCACAGGGTGGCGATTTGATTGTTTTTAGTGAGCTGAGCATCTGTGGTTACCCGCCACGGGATTTTTTGGAGTTTGATGATTTTATTGACAAATGTAACAGTGCCATAGAGCAGATTAAACAACATGCTGATACCATTGCGGTGATAGTGGGTGCACCAGATAAAAACCCGGTAAAGGAAGGAAAAGATCTGTTTAACGGTGCCTGGTTTTTGTATGAAAAGGAAGTAAAGGCTGTGGCGCACAAAACCTGCCTGCCCACTTACGATATTTTTGACGAGTACCGCTATTTTGAACCGGCGTATGAATGGAATATTGTGGAGTTTAAGGGCAAGCGTTTAGCCATTACGGTGTGTGAGGATATCTGGAACCTGGGCGACAACCCGCTGTACCGTACCTGCCCCATGGATCAGTTGATGGCTTTTAACCCTGACGTCATGATTAATATTTCGGCATCGCCATTTGATTACACACATGTGGAAGACCGCAAGGCAACAGTAAAAGCCAATGTGCTTAAATACAAGCTGCCCATGTTTTACTGCAACGGCACAGGCAGCCAAACGGAAGTGGTGTTTGATGGGGCCTCGCTGGTGTTTGACAAAGATGCCAATCTGTGCCGGCAGATGCCCGTTTTTGAAGAAGCGTTGGAAGGCTTTGTATTGAATGATGATGGTACATTACAGTGCGGTATTGATACGCCTGCTGCCCTGTTGCCCGATGAAGAACTGAATCCGGCTTTTCTTGATTACCAGCTCTGCACCGGGCATATACACGATGCCATCATCCTGGGTATCAAAGATTATTTCTCCAAAATGGGTTTTACCAAAGCCATCCTGGGCAGCAGTGGTGGTATCGACAGTGCGGTTACGCTGGTACTGGCCTGCAGGGCATTGGGTAAAGAAAATGTAAGGGCTGTGCTGATGCCTTCGCAATACTCCACCGGGCACAGTGTGAGCGATGCAGAACAACTGAGTAAAAATCTTGGGAATCCTTACGATATTGTACCCATCAAAAATATTTACGACAGTTTTTTGCAGGAGCTGAAACCGGTGTTTAAAGACCTGCCCTTCAGCATTGCAGAAGAGAACATACAGAGCCGCACCCGTGGCAACCTGCTGATGGCCATTGCCAATAAATTCGGCTACATACTGCTCAATACGTCTAATAAAAGCGAACTGGCCACAGGCTACGGCACTTTGTATGGCGATATGGCGGGCGGCATTGGGGTACTGGGCGACTGTTACAAAATGCAGGTGTATGAGCTGGCAAAGTATATCAATAAAGACGGCGAAGTAATTCCCTCCAACATCATTACCAAACCGCCTAGTGCTGAGTTGCGTCCCAATCAAAAAGACAGCGACAGCCTGCCCGATTATGAAGTGCTGGATAAAATTTTATACCAGTACATCGAACTCCGACAGGGCCCAAAAGAAATTAAGGCACAGGGCTTTGATGCAGCACTGGTTGACAGAGTATTGAAATTGGTAAACATCAACGAGTACAAACGCAACCAGTTTTGCCCCATCATCCGCATAAGCCCCAAAGCATTTGGTATGGGAAGAAGGATGCCAATTGTGGGGAAGTATTTGAGTTGATGGTTCATTATGGCTCGTTCTTCTCCACCACCACCGCCGTGCCATAAGCCAACACTTCCGTTACGCCGTTCATCACTTCATTGGCATCGTAGTGCATATTGATGATGGCGTTGGCATTTATTTCGCCTGCATGCTGTATCATCAGACGGTAAGCCTCTTCCCTTGTTTTTTCGCAGAGTTCAACATAAATGGAAATTTTGCCGCCAAACAGTGTTTGAAATCCACCGGCAATATTTCCCAGAATGCTGCGGCTGCGTACAGTAATGCCACGTACCACGCCCAGGTGCTGTACAATTCTGTATCCCTCCAGGTTGTTGGCTGTTGTAATCAGTTGTTGATTGACCATGACTTATATTTCATCCAAAATACCCTTTTTTTAACAAAGTTTTTACCCGTTCATCATTATGGCAAAATTATTGTTAACTGAGACTTCGTATTTTGCAGGATAAGCCCAGTGTTGATACGAAGCTTTAAACCGGTAAATATTTTACAGTTATGTTACAAACAGCCGAGGATATACGTTTGCTGAATGAAAAAATTGGTCATGCAGCCGGATTT
>JANMDL010000664.1:0-7986 GCA_031376295.1 Chitinophagales bacterium | reverse complement strand
ATTACAAAAGTTCTTAATCCGGCATGTATATATTTTCTGATGTATGCTGCAACCTCATCATAACTGCCAACCAGGTAAGGCACGTCAGAATGATAATATTTAAAGGGCACCAGCGTATAAACCCCATCTGCAGCAGCATCATTTACCGCTGCATGATACAGTTCTTTTTTCCATACAGCATCGGTATTTATAAATGAGATCTTCTGCATAATGGCACGTTCTCTCAATGGTGGCGATATTTTTTCCATTGCCGCTGTTGCGGCTTCCTTTTGTTCCCTGGCAAGTATACCAAGATGGTACCCGGCAGGAATGAATACATCAGCCGCAGATAAAGCTGCAACCGGTTTTGCCATTTGCAATGTTGCTGTATTAAGCCTGCCAGCCAGTGTAAGCGCTTCTGCTGAATTTCCAGCTATGTACAGGCTGGGCAACAGTTCTGGCGGCAGGCACGCAGATAGCTGTAAGTTACTCACGGTATAAAAGCTGCCGGAAAAGTCAACGTTTTCTCCCCGGAGCAGTGCATAAAAAATATGTGTATATTCATAGAGCCGCTCATACCGGCTATAGTGATCCAGGCTTATGCCTAATTGCTGCTGGTCCTTATTGTTGGTACCGGTAATAAGGTTTAAGCTGATGCGCCGCTGGTAAAGCAGCGACAGGTTCAGTAAATATTTAGCAGTATAAAAAGGATGAGCATAAAGCGGATTGAGCGCAATAAATGGGGTAAGGCTGTCTGTTTGGGTACAAACCTCCTGTGCAAAAAAGAAAGGGTGCAGCATGCCCTGGTTACTCTCAGGGATGAGTATACCATTAAACCCGCTGTCGTTTGTTTGTTTGATAAAATTCCGGATCTGTATAATCTGATCGGCAGTAAACAAACTGTCTTCCCTGCTTATATCCAGTAAGGTATACCACTCAATTGGCATGATAAAGTTTATTTATTTTCAGCGTTATGCCTGATGATTTTGCCTGTTTCTGTTCTTTCAATATTGTTTACCAGCAGAATACTGCCGGGCTCATAATGCGGTGGCAGTGAAGTTTGTATGTATGCCCTTATCTCCGTTTCTGTAATTGCAGGTGCAACTGCTTTTACCTCCAATTCGCCATTTTCAAGTAGTACAACTGCATCCCGTATGCCCTTATGCTGTTGTAAAAAGTTTTCCAGCACCTGTGTGTTTACCGTAAAGCCCCTTACTTTACCGAGGTATTTTTTACGGCCGGTGATGTGTAAAGAGTTGCCGTTTAAATATCCTGTATCGCCGGTAAAAACATACTCACCCGGCAGTTTACTGATGCCATAATCCGCAGCAACAGCTTTATTGTAGCCGACCCATATTTCTCCATCATTATCTGCTGCACCATTTTTAAATTGAAATGTAATAAAGGGCATCATTTTACCACCATTGTTTTGTAACTGTTCATCCGGGGCCAGGTAAAGGAGGCTTACTACCGAAGGGATTTCTGTAAGCCCGTACCTGATGGAAAAAGTGATTTCCGGTTGGTATGCCCGGTAAAACTCCATGAGGGTGATGGCTACAGCATCCCCTCCAAAGCCAATATGCCTAAGTCCGTCAAGTTTACATTTTTTTATCACCAGTTTTAATTGTTCATGATAGTACGGAACACCTTCCACAGCCGTTATTTTTGCCCCTAACGCACTGCTGGCAATTGTTTTTAAGTACCCGGTAAAATTCCGTTCTTCCGGAAACACAATGGTACTGCCATTGCTGCTGTATTCCATCATTGTACTAAAGCCGTAGGAGTGATACAGGGGCGGAGTTATAAAAACCGTTTGCTGGTAAGTATATGGCATCAGTTTGTTATTGTTAATACACCTGAGTGCCAGCAGTAACTGGCTGTAACTGGTGCTTACCATTTTTGCGCTGCTGGTGGTACCGCTTGAGAAAAAAAAGAGTTGTTTATCTTCCCAATCAGATTGGTTCGCCTTTGTGTTATAAGGTATTTCGGCAGTGGATAATACTGCCATATCAGGTAATTTATGTACAAAGCAAACGCCCTCTGCTCCCTTACATGCTTCAATATCAGTAATTATTTTAGCGTACTGGATATCTTTTGCATAAAACTGCAGCAATGCAGGTTCATTGATGGCTGGCAGCAGTACCAAATCACAATTGTTGGCAAGTGCTGTCCAGCAAAAAACATACAGCAGCAATGGATTATTAATATTTACAATTAGCGTATTACCGGCCGCTATTTTATACAGTGCTGAAAAGTGACCAATATAATTAAGCACATCCTGGTGATACAGTGTATGGTTGATTGTTTGTACACAGGGTCTTACACCCGCATTGGCAGCATGGCTAAGGAAAAATTGGAATACGGGGTTTACTTTGAGCATAGCTGTTGCCTTGTTACATACCATTCATATATAAAATTTCACATTTGGAGCAGATAGGCATCAGGGTATTGTTGTGCAGCTCTCTGAATTTGCTGAAGGGTATACCCTGCCACAGATCCTGCAGGCTTTCGTTGTGCAGGTTGCCTACTGAAAATTCAATAAATTTTTTGCAGGGAGTAACTGTTCCATTAGGCAAAATATCCAGCCTGTTGGAAATGCCCAGGCAACGTGTTTTCTTTTGCGCAGGTTTGGTGCCCCCTTTTATAAAATCCAGCATTTCCGCTTCGTCAAGGTCAGGCTGAAACCTTATACGCAGGTTCCATTGTTTTTCATTTAGTTTTTTTATCTGTTCCAGCAGTTGCTCAAATTTCTCCGGGTTTACGTGAAAATCAAAAGAATGCCAGCTGTTTCTAAAACTGCGGTCGGTACCCATCCAGCTGAATTTTTCTTTAAAAAGTGCATCCATTTCAAAACTTACATCTTCCGGTATATACCACGGGAAATTGATATACAGCGTATCAATACCTTTTTCTTCGAAAAAACTACAGAACTCATGCATGGAATCAATCAGGTCATCGCTTAATACAGCCGCTACTGATACAAAACCTTTGTATTCACCCGTCAGCCTTTTCTCCAGCAAAAGATTCAGCCCCCCCATCGTTCTTTTAAATGAATTTTTGCCACGCAGGCCGTTGTGCAGTTCTTCAGTACCCTCAATGCTTACCAGTACAGTAAGATGTTCTGAAATACTGCATAAATCATCAATATGTTTACTTATACTAAGTCCGTTGGTACATATTACAGTTTCCCTGGGATCTTCCTGAAGCAGCTTTATAAGTTCAGGCCAATGTTCGTATATCATTGGTTCGCCACCCCAAAGGTATACCATGGCATTAGTTGACTTAGTAAATTCAAAAGCATCTCTTACTATGGCAATATCAAGGTCGCCCGATTTGGTATTTTCACTCTTGTCCATATGGTAATGATAACCGCTGTCATTCCATTGAAAGCAATGAGTACAGCGCAAATCGCACCGGTTGGTCAGTTTCAGCCCTATTTCAAAAGGCACTGGCAGTGCATACGCAGGATTCTTATCCCTTTCAGTATTGCATTGCTTTGTGGCGATAATTTTCCGCTTTAAGCGCTCAAGCGCCTTTTGCTTATAAGCAGTTGTTGTTTGCGGTTGCATGTATGAAAAATTATTTAAGTAACTGTTGTTCAATAAAGGTATAAAAATCTTCGCTCTGATGGTACTGTTTCAATAATTTGCTGTGCATCTGTAAAAGCATTGATTCATCAAACCCCACGGCCTCCCAGTCTTTATAGTGTATGCCAAACCCCAATTGCTGCCACAACATGGCATTGTCTTCTTCATTTTTTCCTGCCGGCTCAAGCATTACCAGGGGTGTAGCAGTAACCAGCGAGTCCATTAAAGTCATGCCGCCGGGTTTACTAATAATGGCTTTACCCTGGTTGATAAGCTGCCATAAGCCAAAATGAATGTTTTGCGGTTCAGATAAAGTATAGTAAGAGGGAAAGCGGAAAAAATCTTCCCTGCAATGCAGCGGATTCCATTTGTGTGTAGCTTTTACTATTTCGGCATTACCGGTTTGCCCCGGGGTAATATCGTCTGCAAGGTGTACAATATATTTGCTGTATAAGGCAGCAGGAATGGTTTCGGCTGCCTGCCGGAAATTTCCAAGGCTCCAGCCTCCGCCATGCAGCAGCAGGTTATTTTTACGCTGGCTGAAAGGTGCAGGAATTATCCCGGGAGGCATTATTTTAAATTGCACCTTTCCGGCAGCAGCATCAAAAAAAGAAGTAAACCTATGTTCTGCCAACTCCGGATGGCTATTTTTCCAGGCGCTGGAAAAGCCAGAATCAACCTTACAGAAAATAACCTGAGACTGTGCCGCATATTCCTGTTGCAGGTATCCTGCCATCGTTTCGCACCAAAGGCCGCTGAAACATACAAATTTTGTATTCCCTTGCTTTTGCCAGGATTGAAACAGTGGCTGCAGCAAATTTTTGTCGGTGTTCTTTTCCAGTTGTGCCGATAAAGCAGAAGCAATTTTTACCAGTTTTACATTTTTTCTGAAAGCAGCCCTGGTATCTTCAAATACTTTTTGTGTGCCGGATGAATAAAATTGTTCAATCACTTCCAGCGAAACCCTGCAGCCACAGCCAACGAGGTGATTATACAGCAGCAAAGCGGGTATAAAAGCACCATAACCTACCAGCGAAGTAAGGATAGTAATGCCGCTTCCGGCTTTATTATGCATGCTGCGCTTCGTTTTGCAGTTTGCCAATATACTGCACCAGCAGGCTTAAGTTATTGAAAAAAGCAAGATCAAAATTTTCAAGATCAATAGTAACTTTAAACTGTTCTTCTATCTGCAGTATAAAGTTCATCATGCCTAACGAATTAAGGCCAAAATCTGTTACCAGGTTACAATTGTCGGGTACTGTTTCAACCGCCACCTGTTTGCCCTGTATTTCATTTAAAAGTGCTACAATTGCTGCTTTCATGCGTTTTTGATGATTTTTTTCCGGGAAATCATTTTGCTTCCCGTTATTATATATTTTATCAGCCATCGCTGCGGCGTGACTCTGTTTCAATACTGTTGTTGCGCTGCTTGGCAGATTTTATTTTGTTGCTGCCGAATCTATACGAAAATGTAGCTCTTAGTTGCCTCGTTTCATATCCATAATCTCCCAATACCGAAATGCCATTGATGGAAAAATTTGTTTTGCGTTTAACAGTCAGAAATATATCACTCAGTGCCACCCTGATGGTACCCCTGTTTTTAAGTATATTGGTTTTTTGTACCCCAGCACTAAGCGACCAGAAGCTGCTTACCCTTGTATTGGCCACTGTAAGGCTGGGCATATTGTAATAACCGGAAACATCTATTGTGTAATCGGCAGGAAGCTTAAATGTATTTTGCAGGTTGATATTGGCGTAAAATCTTTCAATCAAAAAGCGCCTGTTACCATCAAAACTGCCTTTGTTTTTTGCATATATCATGGCCAGATTACCATTAAGCTGGTACCATTTGGTAATAGTCAGATTGGCAGCAATGGTGAGGCTGGTGGTTTGCCGTTTACCAACATTTTTGGGTATCAGCAGGGTTTTATTAATGTCAGCAGAGTCGGTAATCCTGGTTGCAAAATCACTAACCCTGTTGTGTGCAAATGTGGTAATCCACTTGCTTTTCCAGGCATGGGTAATGGTAAACTGGTTAGCATACTGCGGCCGCAAAAAAGGGTTGCCCTGAAACAGGGAAAGCTCATCTATTAAAAATATAAATGGATTGAGATTGGCGTAATATGGACGGTCAATTCTGCGGGCATAAGATAAAGTTACTGTATTCACTTTGTCAGCTTTGTACAAAAGGGAAAGGTTGGGGAAAAAATCTGTATAGTTCCGCTTTACTGATTGTACGGTATCTTTAAGCAGGGGTAATATTTTGTAATTCAGTTCACCCACTGAAGCGGTATGCTCCATACGCAGCCCTGCCTGCAAATCCCACTTTTTAAGTTTGTGAGAAAGACTCAGATAGGCTGCAACAACATTTTCTTCATAATTAAAATTATTACTGCGCCTGTAGTCTTCTGTTTCGCCAACCGGCTTTATATTACTGAACCTGAAATCATTGGCTGTAGAAACCGATGTATATTTAAGCCCTGCGGCAAATTTGCCCTTATAAACAGGTTGCTCACAATCAACCCTTGCACCGTATATCTTTATATTTGTAAGAGATTTTGAGCGGTACAGATTATCATCCGTTACCTGGCCGGTATTATTACGGTAAGTATTGGGCTGCAGGCTTCTCATAGCACTGCTGAACGTACCATAATCAAGATCCGCATTAAAAGTTCTGCCAACCGAATCTTCGTATTTATAGTTTACATTATAATTTAACCGCTGCCGGTACTGGCTGTAGTAATCATTGGAAGCATCCAGTGTTTTTGTAAGCTGGTTACCCGGCTGTGCATATATGCTGGTAAATGTACCCGTGTAACCGGGGCCAGCAGCAATAGTGCCATTTACCAGCAGGCCAATCGTTTGTTTTTTATCAATTGTAAAATCAATACCGGCTTTAAAATTTGCCGAGTTTCTTTTGTCAATATCCTGCGTCTTACTATCGTAAATACTGTCGGCCTGCAGCCGGTAAAAATTATAATACGTTTCGTAAAAGCCTTCGTTGTGTGTGTAATTACCAAATACGTTTACATTGTTCTTCCGGTAGTTGAGGGCAACAGTACCAGTAAATTTGGGTGTAATACCCACCGCATAAGCAACACTGGCATTTCCGTTAAGCCCCTGCGACCTGTTTTTCTTCAGCCTGATATTGATGATACCTGCCGTACCCATTGCATCTTCCTTTACTGAGGGGCTGCTGCTTATTTCAATTGATTCAATATCCATCGACTGGATAGACTTCAGCATAGCAAGCAGGTCTTTATTTTGAACCAGCAGGTTTTTACCATCAATCCTGATCAGTACATCTGGCTGCCCATTAAGCCTCACCGTTTCATCAATAATGCTTACCCCGGGAGAAATACTCAGCAGTTCAAAGGCATTAAGTCCCGCCCCCGTTATACTCTGCTCTACATTAAATACAATTTTGTCCCGCTTTATTTCGTACAATTGCTTTTGCGCCTGCACATTGATGTTCTTTAGTATTTTTTCTTTCGGCTTAAGAATGATGATGGTGTTGTTTACGCTGTCTGCATCCAACTCCATCATATTGTACAATACATGTGTTATACTAATGATGCCGCTGCCCGCAGGCAAAATAAATTTTCCTTTTTTGCCGGAAGTAGTGCCTGCTGTAATGTTGCCTGTGCTTTTATTTTTAAAAGAAACAGAAGCACCAACAACAGGTTGCCCTGCTTCGTTATGTAAAGTAGCGCTGATGCCTGCCGAAGGCTGCTGACAAAAACCTTTTAAGGATGCAGCAAGTAAGAATGAACAAAATAGAAATTTCAGAAATGGTTTCATCAAATCAGTTTACGGAATTTGGGAGAGAGGTTGTTAAAGCTGCTGTTAATCTGTTCATACGGTTTTGTTGTATCTTTTTATTTAAGCTAAGTTACTGATTATAATTGAATAAAGGCTGTCAGCAGTACAAACAAATATGAATTTAAAAACCGGCAGTAACCAATAGATACAGGTCATTTTATTTGAATTTCTCTTTAATAAAATGCAGTTGCTCAGGCGTATTAACTGTAAGCCATGGATGAGGATAAGCCGGTGAACAGTATAGTTTTTTAAGCTGGATAAGTGTTTCCCATACTTCGTAAAAATCATCCTTTCTGTCAGTCAGTTTACATATTTGCTGCGGATTAATTACTTGTATGCCGGAACAATATGCAGGTGCTTTAGCTGTACGGCTGAGTTTTTCCACCAGCCCCTGCTTATCAAATATATAGTCACCATCCACACCAGCTACAGGCGTTACAGGCACAAGCATACAGGGTGGCATGCCATACCCGTTATAATGGCCTTCAATAAAATCAAGGTCAAGATCCATTATATTATCGCAGGTAAGCACCAGCACCGGCTCGTTGATATGGCACATAAGTGTATTAAAAATCCACCAGGCATTGCCCTGCCCATC
>JANMDL010000631.1:0-4805 GCA_031376295.1 Chitinophagales bacterium | reverse complement strand
AATAAGATCCACCGGCGTTGAAGCATAATTCTGGCGAAGTATTTTCTCAAAATCATCCGTAAAAATTTTACAGCTTATCTCCAGTGTTTTTTCTTTTGCATTGTGCTCAATTTCAGTAACACTGATAAAAAAAGGGTGATTTGCCGGCGCCACATCCGGCTGCCCTGTTAAAGCCAATAGCAAAAACCATTTATACAATATAGCAGCCATTCAGCACTTGTTTTTTATTGTTTAAAAGTAATAAAGGATATTTGAAATGCAAAAGTAAAGCCAAAACTGGCAACGGCAAGCATAAATGGAGGATTTAACGTTTTACCTTAAAACAGGCTGGGAACATATTATCAGTTGGTCTGCAATGGATCACCTGCTGTTCATTCTTGCCCTGGCGGCCATTTACCTGCCTGAAAACCGCAAACAGGTACTCATTCTAATCACTGCTTTTACCATTGGCCATTCGCTCACATTGGCACTCAGCGTGTACAAACTTGTAAGCATCAGCAGCAAATGGGTGGAATTTCTGGTTCCATGCACCATCATGGTAACGGCTGTTTTTAACCTGCTGCAGAAAAATTTCAGCAACAGGTCGCTGCGGCTGAACTATTTACTGGCATTATTTTTTGGCCTGGTACACGGCCTTGGTTTTGCTGCTGCCATCCGTTTTATGCTCGCCGGCAGTCAAACCATATTTATTCCCCTGCTTGGCTTCAACATTGGGCTTGAGCTGGGGCAACTGGCGGTAATAGCAGCTATTTTACTGCTGGCATACATAGTGGTGAAAAAACTGCACTTCAGGCGGCATTGGTGGGTTGGGATACTAAGCATTACGGCATTTGTATGGGCTGCATATTTTGCATTACAGCGCCTTCCATAAAAATTATTAAGAGCTGATAAGGCTAAATTGTATATTAACAGATAAGGATTATTCATAACAAATACACATACCAACATGAGAGAGTTTCTTTTGTTTTTTTTACTGGCGGCAATAAATGTTACCGGTTATGCACAGGATATTAAAAACAACCCGGGCAGCAACCATGGTAACCGTTTTGAGCAATTAGGTACCATCCTGCCCACCCCCAACGAATACCGCACGGCAAGTGGCGCACCGGGGCCAAAATACTGGCAGCAAAGATGCGATTACGACATTACCTGCGAACTGGATGAACCCAACCTGCGCCTCAATGGCAAGGAAACCATTACGTATTTCAACAATTCTCCCGACCAGTTAACCTACCTGTGGCTGCAGCTCGACGAAAACCAGCACAGCGCTAAAAACAATTCGGGGTACCTTGGCAGTACTACAATGCAAAAAAGTATTAGCCCCGCCGACTTGAACCGTATTGCCGGAAAGGATGACAAAGAGTATGGCGACATCATTTTAAAGGTTACTGATGGGGCAGGCAAACCACTTCAATACACTATCAACAAAACAATGATGCGGGTAGAAATGCCCCAGGTGCTGAAACCCGGTCAGCAAATGATACTGAAAATTGACTGGTATTATAATATTGCCGACAGGATGACGAAGGGCGGCCGTGGCGGGTATGAATATTTTCCTGAAGATGGTAACCACCTGTTTACGATGGCACAATGGTATCCCCGCTTGTGTGTATACAGCGACAACCAGGGCTGGCAGAACCACCAGTTTGCAGGTACAGGAGAGTTTACGCTTACTTTTGGCAACTTTAAAGTAGCTATGACGGTACCTGCCGACCATGTAGTGATGGCTACAGGCGAATGCAAGAACTATGCACAAACATTAAGTGCCAATGAAATGAAAAGATGGCAGCAGGCTCAAACTGCTAAAGATGTGGTTGAGATAGTAACACTGGCAGAAGCCACTGCAAAAGAAAAAACAAAATCCACAGCAAAAAAAACATGGGTGTTTAAAGCAGATATGGTGAGAGATTTTGCATGGGGAAGCAGCCGTAAGTTTGTATGGGATGCCATGCCAACCATGGTGGAAGGTAAAAAAGTGATGTGCATGAGTGGTTATGGTAAAGAAGCCTATAACCTTTACCGCACTTTCAGCACCAAGGCTGTGGCACATACCATTAAATCCTATTCAAAATTTACCATCCCCTACCCTTACCCTGTTGCTCAAAGCTTAGAAGCTGCCAATGGTATGGAATATCCCATGATATGTTTCAACTTTGGCCGCTGCGAAAAAGATGGCACATACAGCGAGGGCACCAAAAACGGCATGCTGGGTGTGGTAATACACGAAGTGGGTCATAATTTCTTTCCTATGATTATCAACAGCGATGAGCGCCAGTGGAGCTGGATGGATGAGGGGCTGAACAGTTTTTGCGAATACCTTACCGAAGAGTTGTGGGACAATAAATTTCCGGTGGGCAAAGGGCCTGCTTATAAAATTGTTGATTATATGAAGGGCTCAAAGGACCAACTGGAGCCAATTATGACCAACAGTGAAAACATCATTAATTTTGGGGCAAATGCCTATTCAAAACCTGCCACCGGGCTGAATATACTGCGTGAAACCATTATGGGCCGTGACCTTTTCGACTATTCCTTCCGGGAGTATGCCAGGCGCTGGGCCTTTAAGCATCCCACGCCTGCCGACCTGTTCCGCACAATGGAAGATGCCAGTGGCGAAGACCTCGACTGGTACTGGCGTGGCTGGTTTTACGGTACTGACCCGGTTGACATTTCTTTAGATACAGTAAAGTGGGCCAATTTAAGTACCGAAGGCGGTGCAGCACCACGCTCAACAGGCGGCACTGTAAAAGTTTTTTTGGCCAAACCTCTCCTTAACAGTTTTGATGATATTTCCAAAGTGCGTAACAGGGAAGATAAGAAAATTGTATTTGCAACGGATGCAGATGAATCAATCAGGGATTTTTACTGGCGCTATGCAAGGGGGCTGGCCAAAGTGGATTCTACACCATCAGTAATAACCACCCCTCCTGCTTCGGCAGATACCCTGAGTACAGAAGACAAACTGAAAATTGCCGGAAATGTGAATATGTATGAATTAACCTTCAGCAACAAAGGTGGCCTGGTGATGCCCATTATTATTGAGTGGACTTTTAAAGACGGCACCAAAGAAATTGACCGTTTGCCTGTGCAGATATGGCGCAAAAACGAGAACAAAGTAACCCAAGCATTTGTAAAAAACAAAGAAGTGGTATCAGTTAAATTAGACCCCATGAGGGAAACAGCCGATATCAACGAAAAAAACAATAACTGGCCCGTAGCAGATGTTCCCAGTAAATTCCAATTGTTTAAAGCAAGAGCTGGCAGACCCCGTGGCGGTGGAGGGGGTACAGGTGTAAACCCCATGCAGAAAGAAATAAAAAAATAGTACCTGACTTTAATATTAGTATAAAAGAGGCAATGCAGTAATGTGTTGCCCTTTTATTTTGTCTTTCCTTTGCTGCTGCTATTTTCACTAATGGCAATAGCTGCAGGCAGAGCCAGCGTATAAGTTTATGTAAATAAAATATAGAAGAAGACAGGGTTAACTGTTATTCAACAACCTTTACTGATTTAATGGTAATCATTTCAGGTCCGTCGGCACCGCTCATCATTTTGAATTTTTTACCGGTTTTTTTATACACCACTTCCATCTGTACCGGTTTGCCGGCTTTATCAAAAATGGCATTCTCCTCATACATTTCGGCATTTTCCCGTTCCATCTTGTATGCCACCCCATCAATTTTTATCATACAACCCATACCATCGGCAGCCACCATGCCTTCGCAGTAAAATTCGCCCCTGGCTGTTACAAACCCGTCTGATGGTTTTTTTTCTGCTGAATTTTTTGCAGATTCGTTGTTACAGGCTAAAAAGGTTGCAGCCAATGCAAGGCATAATAATTGTCTTTTCATAATAAATAGTATTGCTGCACAAAATACAACAATATTTAAACTAAATAAATGCAACACCAAAATTTGTACTTATCATATAAAAAGAAGGACCAGGGTGGAAACCCTAGTCCGTTTTTAATCCGTACCCTATGAAAACTGATGTAAAATTACATATTATTATCAGATTATTAAATTGTTTCTGATGTTTTTTGTCATTTATAAGCAATATAAACTGGTTACGCACATTTAATCCCCCAATTTGGGTCTAAGTCTTGCTTTCGACTTGTTAAAAACATTGCGTCCTTTATCAATATTTTTTCTCATCTGCTGTTGCAGTTCTTCCGGCTGGTGGATAAAGTCCCGGCATTCATTACTGCAGCAGCCTTCATAAATGGCCGCACAGGCAGCACATTGTATAAAAAGCAGGTGGCAGGCGCTGTTAATGCAGTTGGTATGTGTATCGGCTGGCTGGCTGCACTGGTGGCATTTGGCAATAATATCTTCAGTAATCCGCTCCCCCAGCCTGTTGTCAAACACAAAATTTTTGCCGGTGAATTTACTTTCAATACCTGCCTCTTTTACCTGCTTTGCATAATTGATGATACCGCCCTCCAGGTGAAATACATTTTTAAATCCATTGTGCAGCATATAGGCACTGGCTTTTTCGCAGCGGATACCACCCGTACAATACATGATGATGTTTTTGTGTTTATTATCCTTCATCATGTCCACCGCCATTGGCAGCTGCTCCCTGAATGTATCCGATGGTATTTCCAGTGCGTTTTCAAAATGGCCAACTTCATATTCATAATGATTGCGCATATCAATTACCACCGTACCGGCATCCTTCATCAAATCATTCATCTGTACAGCATTTACATAGCTTCCTTTGTTTTCCATGCTGAACTCCGGGTCGGCAATACCATCGGCCACCACCTTTTCCCTTACCTTAATTTTAAGCACCCAAAAGCTTTT
>JANMDL010000627.1:0-3601 GCA_031376295.1 Chitinophagales bacterium | reverse complement strand
CAGCACTGCCGAACAGCAAAAAATACTGCAGCAGTTTGCACAAAGCCGCAGCAGTTTTTTAATTGCAGAGATTTTGCAGCCGGACATACCCGTTTTTTTACAAGTGCTGTTTACTACTACCATCGGCCAGTTGCTGCTGGCACCATTTGTTAAACCGTTCTCACTAACAAGGCTTTTGCTTACCTACCTGCTGCCGGTAAACATTATTACTGTTACTTACGATGGTATTATTTCTGTACTTAAATCAAAAACAGCCAGCCAATACAATAAGTTGACAGGCGGTTTTAATATACCAGGTTACAGCATTACCGTAAACGCTACCCGCAGCAATACGGCAAAAATAATTTACATAACCGGAACACCCATACACACATGAAACAATTAGTTACCTTTTGGCAGTTTTCAAGGCCGCATACTATTATTGGCTCTGCCTGCAGCATTACGGCTTTGTATTTATTATCGCTTGATGGTAAACCTTTTGCGGCACACGTTACCATTTACTGGCTTACGCTGCTGGCAGCAATAGCCTGTAATATTTTTATCGTGGGGCTTAATCAGTTGGTTGATATTGAACTGGATAAGATTAATAAGCCAAATCTTCCGCTGGCTGCGGGTACAATGAGCAAGGGTACAGCAAAAATCATCATTTACAGCAGCCTGGTGATTGCGTTGATTTTGGCTTATGCCGCAGCCCTTTTCTTACTACTCATCATCAGTGTGATTGTGCTGATTGGTGTTGCTTACTCTGTGCCGCCTGTTCAGCTAAAAAAACATCATCTTCCTGCTGCTGTATGCATTACCCTTGTACGTGGGCTTATTGTTAATATTTGCATGTTTCTGCATTTTAACAGGGTTGTTAACAACAGTAATTCTTTACCCGGTTATATTATGGTGCTTACAATTTTTATTGCTGCATTCAGCATTGCCATTGCCTGGTTTAAGGACTTGCCGGATACAGAAGGTGATGCGGTTTTCAAATTCAAAACCTTTCCGCTGCTGTACAATAAAAACCTTGCCCTGCGTATTGGAGGTGCATTTGTAATAATTGCTTACCTTGTTATTATTGGCTGGGCTTTTACTGCAGGTAATAATTTTCTACTATACACACATATTGTATTGCTGGTTCTTTTTATGATCAATCTTTTTTCGGTAAATTTAACCGACCATGCCTCTGTAAAAAGATTCTACCTGCGCTTCTGGATATTCTTTTTTGCTGCGTATATTGTATTTGGTGTATGGGCTGTTTTGTAAATACAAGTATCGTAAGGTACGCAATGGTTTCGCAAGGGATGCAAAGTTCAGGGCAGTTCAAAGTTGATAAGTTGACTGGTTATACACTCTTTGCTGAACTCCTGCCTGCTGCACCCTGTCAACTTTATCTGTTGTGGTAATTACTGCCTTACAAACCTTATTGTGCCGATGGGCGCAATATTGGTGTTGCCATTGGCAAGCACACTGGCATTTGCAGTTGTTAACTTTGCTACCGGTTGCTGGGGTATGGTGGGCAGGTTATTCTGATCAAAAACATCTCCCTGCTCAGTACCTCCATCATAAGCATATACATTAACTGTGCTATCGCTTAACCAGCCGGCACCCTGCCGCAGGCTGAAATCATGTAAGCCGAGAAACCAGTCGGGCGTGGGCGCCAGCATACTCATACAACTAAACAGGGGATAATTGCTGTTGGTGTAAATGGTAATGGAACTTGAATTGCTGATACCCGGGGTGAAGATAATCTGTGTTGATGCTGCTTTTTTGAGGGCAGTAAGTGAATCTATTTCCTGCAACAGGGGGAAGGAATTTCCATCTTCGGCCACCCTCTCCACTCCAATGGTAGCCATTGCCCCAGGCCTGAACATAAATGTACTGCTGTTGTGCACCATACCAATAATGGGTGTAAAATGAGCATTGACTGGAATGGGAAACTGCGGAGCCGTCCATTTGCCGGTAAACGTTACCTTATATACAGCTTCGCTAAGGGTTGATTCGCTCAATTTTTCTTTGTTGCAGGAAACAAAAGCTATGGTTGCCAAAAAACAATATAACAAACGCATAAGAGTGATTTTATTTAATTAAAAGCATAAGGTATTATCAGCAGCATTGCTGCCTGTGCCAACTACGTAAATAAAGTATTAATGGTTTTTAGCCGGATACTGTTGTTGAATATTTTTTACACCCACGCTGGTTCACCTTAACAGGTAAATTACCACCGGTGATTAATTACCGCATCATTGTCCAAAGCCACCAGCCTGTCACGCTCTGCCTGTGGCAGGTTGCACCAGGTTTGCCACATCCCGGTTGAGCCGTCAATCCATTGCCAGCGATGTTTTATCTGTGTTACATCCCCAAAAGGCTGCGACAGTATAAACCTGCGGTGGTGAGGATGTATGTTGCGCATGATAAACCGTGTGAACCAGAAATACCTGGCGGAATAAGGGTCTTTTTTGATAGTATCATAGTATGGCTGGATGGTGTTCTGCTGCTCGTTCTGCAGCAACATCTTATTACCCATAGCAGTATTTACGGCATCGTTCTTTTCAATCAGTTTCCAGCAGGTACTGTATGAATTGGCGGCAGGGGCTATTTCATCTAACTGGTTACAAATAGCTGTCAGTGCAGTTTTATCTTCCAGAAAAAGTTCATGCTGCCAGGCAAGGCTCTCAAAAATATCTTTGGCCACAGCCATTATCTGCTGCGTAAGCACACAGGGGTCTTTTGCAATACGGGTAAGATTACCCATACCAAACAGCACTTGCCCGCCTGTAAGTCGTGCCAGCCCTGCCCACAAAAATTGCTGCGGGCTTTTAAAATAAAGTTCCTGGTAATAATAGTATAATTTATCCAGCAGGCTGCGGTTTTGCCTGAAACCCAGCTCAGGTTGCCAGGCTGCTTCCTCAATACCGGCTGACAGGTAAGCCTGTTCAATATATTTACTGCAAATTTGCTTTGCGCCACTATCCATGACCGCAAATTAACAAACAGTGGCTATTATTCCTTTATTAGTTTGCCTACACCACTTACCGAAGATTCTACTGCTGCCGCACCGCGGTATGTAATATCACCGGCTCCGCTTACTGTTGCTTTTAATTTAACACTTGCATGTACTTTAATATTACCAACACCACTTACTTCCACATTTGCATTTTCACTTAATAAATCAAAACCGTTAATACTGCCGGCACCACTTAAATCAGCACCAAAGTTCCGAGTACGGCCAGTTAGTGTCATATTACCAACTCCCGAAGCAGTTGCATCTACGGCAGGGGCATCCACTTCAACATTGATGCTTCCTGCACCAGATGATGATAAAGTTATTTCTTTTTCATCCTTCAGCACTCCCATTGAAGTAATACTTCCGGCACCTGAACTGGAGAGGCTGTTCGCTACTGGTGTGGTTACATAAACTTTGTGCGTACAGTTTCTGATGTTATTGAAATTTTTCATCCTGATTTTCAGTACATCTCCTTCCACTTCTGTGTAAATGTATTTAACCAGGTTGTCATCTGCTTCAACAGTTACTTCTGTTACAGGCCCATTCTTAACTTCAACAGACATAACCCCGGATGCACTTATTCCTGAAAAATTACCTGTCTGTCTTTTT
>JANMDL010000615.1:0-8611 GCA_031376295.1 Chitinophagales bacterium | reverse complement strand
CCCCGGTGAAAGTGTATTCAGAGCGGTATTTACTTCCATGGCCATATTACTTTGTGGTGCCCCCTTTGGTGTGGTAATGCTGTACCAAAGCCTCAGTGCTGTGCTGTCGCAATTCAACCACGCCAATATCAAATTACCCCGTTTTATTGATACTGCTATCAGTTACCTGCTGGTTACACCGGGAATGCACAGGGTACACCATCATTATGCACAGCCTTATACTGATTGCAACTATGGCAATGTGTTTGCTACCTGGGACAGGCTTTTCGGTACTTACAAATATATTCCGCCCGATGAAATTGTTTTTGGCATTGATACCCATACAAAGCCGGAAGAACATAGTGATATCGGCAACCTGCTTAAAATCCCTTTTCAGCCATACCGGCCGCCTGTGGGCAGTAAGTTTGGGCATGAGTAAATCAATTCTGCCGGGTATTTATTATTTTACAGTCTCAAACTTTTTTATGAAGCAAATAACCATACTGCTGCTGGCACTTAGTTTTTCGGCAGGCATATCAGCACAAATATTTACCAGGTACACCGCCGTTAAAACCGGTATGAGTATGCGTGAAAAACCCGATGCTAAAGCCAAAGTACTGGAAAAGATTCCTTACAGTGAAAAATTGACTGTCAATTTCTATTCCGACAGCGTTATTGATATTACTACCGAAGGTATTACCGGCAAATGGGTAAAAGTTACTTACAAGGGCAAAACAGGTTATGTGGTAAGCAGTTATCTGTTTCCTTCGCCGCCACCAAAGCAGGGAGTAACCACACTTAAAGCCTACCTGGCGCAAATAAGCACAGTTGCTGGCCCGGCCGTTACCAGGAAGAGTACTGAAAAAATGGGGGAAGCAGATTTTATCACCACGCTTACCAAGCAATTGTACAAAAACGGGGCAGAGCTGCACACTTATTATGCTTACGAGTATAATTCCGACGCTTATTTTTTGCCAGAGTTTTCAATTGAGCAGGGTTTTTTGCTGATGCGTCTGCTGGGAGAATACAATGATGTGATGAGCCCTGCGGATGTGCTTCCAGCCGCTAATGGGAAGAAGAAAACAAAATACGGCGAATGCAACTACGAAATAGAAAGGGAAACTTATGGCCCGGTAAAAACACTTAAATACCAGTGGGAAGAAGGTGGCTACTATGTATTGAGCTTTACCTTAATGGATGGGCAATTGGTGATCACCTCTTCGGGTGGCGTTTAAAAAAAGAACCGTAAAGATGAATATTGTAACCATCAGAAGTTTTAATGATTATTTTTCGGCACATATCATGCTTACAAAAATGCAGGATGCAGGTGTTGAATGTTATTTGAAAGACGAGCATACTGTTACGCTTGACCCACTGCTGACCAATGCCATTGGCGGAATAAAATTAGTGGTAAAAGAAGCGGACTTTGATACGGCCACAGCACTGTTGCAGGCATTTGATCAAGCATATATTAATTCAGTTAAATGCCCCAGGTGCAGCGCTTCGGCTTTTACGCAAATATCTAAACAAACCACCCCCAATTACCTGATGATTATTTTAACCTGGCTTTTTACCAGGTATGCACCACCCATGCAGCAGGTATATGTATGTGGCAAATGCGGATATGAGTGCGAACGGCTTCCGGAAACTATTAACGAAGCAGATTTACATGAGTAGCCATCTGCAAAAATATTTTTTATTTATTTGAGTTATGAAAAAAATTGCAATGATACCGGCCCGCTATGCGGCCACCCGTTTTCCGGCCAAGCTGATGCAGTTGCTGGGTGATAAAACTGTTATCAGGCATACGTATGACAATACCGTGGCAACCGGGTTGTTTGATGAAGTATATGTGGTAACTGATAGTGAGATTATTTTTACCGAAATAACAACACATGGCGGCAAGGCCATTATGAGCAAAAAAGCACATGAAAGCGGTAGCGACCGCATTGCCGAAGCTGTTGCGGATATGGATGTGGAAATTGTAGTGAATGTACAGGGCGATGAACCCTTTGTGCAAAAAGCGCCGCTGGAAAAACTGCTGGCTGTATTTGCAGATGAAAAAGTGCAGGTAGCCAGCCTGATGCAGGTACTCAAAGAAGAGAAATTCATCAGCGACCATAATTATGTAAAAGTGGCCGTGGATAAAAATATGAATTCCCTGCTGTTCAGCCGCAGCGTAATACCTTATCACCGTGATAAAGCAGTTGCGCCTGTGTATTACGAACATATTGGC
The DNA here is from genome assembly GCA_031376295.1 of Chitinophagales bacterium. GTDB lineage: Bacteria > Bacteroidota > Bacteroidia > Chitinophagales > Chitinophagaceae > Ferruginibacter. The sequence continues at coordinate 6,396 of JANMDL010000615.1, read as the reverse complement.
GTATATGCTTTTCGCAAGCAGGCGCTTTTACATTTCACCCAATGGCCAATAACGCCTTTGGAAGCCGCTGAGAAAATTGAGTGCCTCCGTTACTTAGAAAATGGCATTGCTTTAAAAATGGTCGTAACCGAATATATGGGGGTGGAGATTGATACACCCGAAGACCTTGTAAGAGCAGCCAGCCTTTTGTAGCTGATGCCGAACTTTTTTTAATGGCTAACTATCCAGCAAGCGCCTGTGATAATTTATTTGCCCAAGGTGATAAGAAAGATGCGTGGTAAGATGACACAGAAAAAGGCCTGTATTTATTTTCTTTTCCAGAATCAGTATCGGGTATTCACCGGCAAGGTCTGCTTCTGTTAGTTTATCCAGCGTATTGTTTACTGTAATGATGGTATCGTTTATTTTAGTCAGCAGTTCTTCCCTTGAAACATCTTTAAGCGAAAACTCAAGTTCCCTGTTTCTGATATAACCGCTGCCGCCAAGTGTTGCTCCAATAAAGCTGTTTAAATTTCCAATAAGGTGAAGGCAAAGGTTACCTGCTGAGTTGGATATGCTTTTATCTATGTGCCAAAGTATGCTTTCGTCACGGTACTGCCCAATTTCGTTTTTCAGCCTGTCAAGATCCCTGTTCAAAAGGGATTTTAAAATATCTATCATCATCAAGTATGGTTTAATCCGGGGTAAAATTGCATAAAATAATCCAATAAAATGCCCCCGGCTGCACAAGGTTTTTAAAAACCATCTGCTGTTTATCCCTTTTCAGGCTAAAGCATTTCAGCACTTATCCATACAGTTGCTGCACTTATACACCTGCTGCCCCCAATTGTATATTACTTTCAACAGCCTGGTTTTGCAATAATAGATTTGTACTGATAAAATTTGTCTCAGCGCAGTTTTTTTATACAACCAACTGCGGTTTACTTAAATCAACAAAAATGAAAAAATTATTTACGCTTTTAATGACGGCTCTTGTTCTGCTGTTTTCGGCAGCCAGCCACGCCCAATGTGATGCTCCAGCCAACCTGGCAGCAGTATACAGCAACAATGTATCTACTTTCAGCTGGAACACAGTAGCCGGTGCTGTAAATTATACCATTGAAATAAAGCAGCCGCAGGATGACTGGTTGGCCGCAGAAATTGCAGAAACAGTTACGGATACTTTTTACACCTCTACCGGTATTTTTCACAGCGCCACACTCGACTGGAGGGTAATTGCCAATTGCGGCAGCAGCACCAGCAGCTATACAGTTGCACAATACACCGTTCCCTGCCCCGAGCCAACCGGCCTGAGTGTTACCAATATTACTGCGGGTAGCGCTACATTAAACTGGGTAGCAGCAGCGGGTTACAATACGCTGATTTCTGATTTTGTTGTGGCTTACCGCCTGGCCAATACTTCCAATACCTGGACACAGCTTGGCCATACATCCGGCTTTACCATCAATGTTGCCGGGCTGAGCGCCAATACAGCTTACGAGTGGTGTGTAAATCAAACATGTGTTTACTTTAACAGCAACCCGGTTATATCAAGTTTTACAACGGCTATGGCTCCCTGCAATGCGCCAACGGGATTATCTTTTAGCTACAGCAATAACATATCCACCTTTAACTGGGATGCAGTTCCGGGTACTTCGGGGTATAAAATACAAATGGGCTGGGCAGGTGCAAACTGGGGTACTGTTGAGCAATCAAGCCCAACCAATTCTTATTCCATTCCCAACCTGATGCAGGGCGGCAACTTCCAGTTCAGGGTAAGGGCCGTTTGCGGCAGCACATTAAGCCCGTACACTTCATTATTGTTGAGCACTCCCTGCCTGCAGCCCTACAGTTTGTCCACAACAAATATTGCCACCACCAGCGCTACCTTAAACTGGCAGCAGTCGACCACTACCAATAATAACAATACCGGCTTTTCTGTTTCTTACCGGCTGGCAAATACCAATAATGCCTGGATACAGTTGACAGATATATACAATAACCCCACGGCAACATTTTTTAATTTAACAGGATTAACTCCCGGTACCGCTTATGAGTGGCGTGTAAGAAGAATTTGTTCGGCTTCCAACAGCAATTATATCACCAGCCAGTTTGTAACATTGGCTTGTATTTCAAATGGTACAAATACCAGTGAGTGGATTGATTTATTCAGCCTGGGTGCTATCAGCAGGATATCCGGCGCTGAACCAGGAGGATATGCAAATGTGGCTGCCAATACAAACCTGGTAATAGGGTCGGCAACCAATGCCGGGCAGATAAGTGCAGGATTCTCCAGCACGGTAAGAAACCAGCGGTATTCAGTTTATATTGATTTTAACAGAAACGGGAGTTTTGCCGATGCAGGAGAAAGGCTGATTAATGCAGCTTCTCTGAATAACGCCGGTACAGTCAACTTTAATGTAAATATACCTTCAACAGCCACTGCCGGCACAACAGGGATGAGGGTAATTATGCGCCGCAACCCCGGAGCAATTTCTCCCTGCATAACCGGGTACTTAGGTGAAACAGAAGATTATACTGTAACCCTCATCAGCGCAAACAGAACAGCAGCTCCATCAGTTGCTGTTGCTGAAGAGAAAACGAAAGCAAGCATCAGTGCAAGCCCCAATCCTTCCCTTGGAGTATTCACCATCCAGCTGCCGGTTACGATCGAGGCAGTTTTATACGAAGTACTCAATACAAACGGAGTGGCTGTTAAGCGTGGTACAATAAATAATAGCAGGACTTTTAAAGTTGACATTACTTCGATGTCCGCAGGATTATACATGTTAAGAATAACGGATAGAAAGGGTAAGGTTCATATTCAAAAGATAAGTAAGCAATAAGTTATTGGTTCTTTAGTTTCGGTAAGCCGCCTTTGTTTAAATACAGGGGCGGTTTTTTTCTTAAAAACACCCGGGTTTACCAATGTTGAATTTAATTAAAAAGGATTGGCTGGTTCATATCCGGCAGGTATTAATTTATATCCGGTAGCTTTCGGCGGGTATCGGTTTTTGCCATAAAAAACTTTTAAAAAAACTGAGGTTTTATATACAGTAAGACTTTTGCTTGTTTACATTTAGCCAACAGCAAACATAATTTTTATCATGCAGACGAACCTCATATGTTTATTCCGGTGCTTTTCAATCCTCTTTTTTTCTTTAATACCTGCCCTTGGTAATGGCCAGGCCGGTTGCGATTGTCCTTCTTTTACAACTACCGTAAAAGCAGGGTTTGAAGAAGCAAACAGGTTGCTGAAAATGCAGGATGCCCTTGTTGCTGTTAATGGCATAAAAAAAGATAATGATCCCTGCTGCCAGGCCATTGCCTGTGCTATGGAAGCAATACTGTACAATACACAGGGAAAAACAACAGAAAGCTTTGAAAGCGCACAGAAATCACTTTTGCTTTTAAATGGGCAGTATAACGCATTTGCCTCGATAGAAAGTACCCGCATGATAGGGATGTATTATAACAGGCGGGGTAATGCCGACAGTGCTGTTCTGATGTATTTTAAAAGTCTCGGTATGGCCGAAAAAGAAAAAGAATATTATACCCAGGCAAAAATATACGCCAACCTGTCGCTGGTTTACATCAACCAGAAGCAGTTTGCAAAAGGGCTGGAGTTTACCAAAAAATCTCTGGAAGCGGCACGGTTAACAAAAGATACCGGCGCATTGGCACAATCGTATGCCAACATGGTAACAATTTACGGCAATATGTATGATGACACAGAAAATAAGGCCTATCTTGATTCTGCTCAGCAAATTGCAGGTGTCGCATTATTGTACGCCCGGGCATCCCGTCAGCCAACTTTGCTCATCAGGAATTTTCTTTCGCTGGGTAAATTTGCCCTTGCGGAAAAAATTTACCCGCAGGCGATGAAATATACCGACAGCATTCTGCTGCTGGTTGATGAAAAAACAAACCCTGCTATTCTTAACTCGCTTTATAAAGATCGTGGTGCTGCTTTTACAGGGCTAAAGCTATATCCGCAGGCCATTGAAAACCTTGAAAAAGCACTGGCCTGCAGCAAGCAGTCCAAAAACCTGTATATGCAGAAAATGGCATACGAGAGCCTGTATGAGGCATATAAGGCAAACGGAGAAACCGCATTGGCTTTACAAACCCTGGAGCAATATAAAAACCTTAGCGACAGCCTTGTTACAAAGCAAAATGCCGAAGCCATCAATGAAATGGAACAAAAATACAATAAGGTTGAAAACGAGAAGAAAATAAGCAAACTGGCATACCAGAAAAGCACTTACCTGCTGCTGGCACTGGCCGGTTTGCTGGCATTGATTGGCTTAGCTTTCTTCATCCGCCAGCAATCGCTTAAAAGCAAGCAAAAAATAATGGAAACCGAGCAGCGGCTCAACCGGGCAAGGATGAACCCTCATTTCTTTTTTAATGCGCTGGCTTCATTACAGTCATTTGCGCTACAGGAAAGTGATGGAAAAGCACTGGCAAGTAACCTTTCCAAGTTCTCCCATATCATGCGGGAAACATTGGAAAGCACCTACAAGGAATATGTAACACTTGAGCAGGAAAAAGACTTTTTGGAAGAGTACCTTGAATTACAGCGGATGCGCTTTCCTCAAAAGTTCAGTTATGCCATTACGATTGACGAAACGATTGACAGCGACCAGGTAGTGATTCCTTCCATGATATTGCAACCCTTTGTTGAAAACAGCATTGAACATGGGTTTACGGGTATTGATTATTCCGGCGATATAACGCTAACTTTTTTAAGGGAAGCAAAAGACCTGCACATTGCCATTACAGACAACGGCAAGGGCCTGGCTGTGTACGACAAAGAAAGCAATGAGCATATATCCCGTGCCAGCCAGATCATCCGTGACAGGATTTACCTCCTGAATGTAAAGCTGAAAACCCGGGCAAGTTTTTCTATTGACAATGCTGCTAATGGAAAGGGGGTAACTGTTTCTATTAAGCTGCCGTTTTTGTTTAAGGGGGATGTGAAGGGGTGATTATTTGTTCCGGAGAAGAGCAGGAATATGATTTTCGCTTGTGATATAGCACAAGTTCTAATTTTCAATGAAATAAAATAGGCTATTTAACAAGCAATATGCAGAATTATCACACATGGAATATTATTGGCCGTTCTTACTTAAATAAGTATAAATCCACCCAGTTAAAAAAATTACACTGTTATTTTAACTAAAGACGGATAAACAAAGGTTGTTTGTAATATTTATCACAAAGTGTTTTATATTTATCGTGTAAATATTTTCGTGACCATATCAAACAATAGTGAAAATGAGTGAGAAAGATCAGCTTTTTGAATGGGACTTGCTAAATGGACAGAGTTTTCAAGATTTAGTCTGCGACATTTTCCGCAACGAAGGATACAATGTTCTTAATCAGGGTATTGGCCCTGATGGGGGTATTGACATCATTCTTGAACATAAATTGATAGTTGACGCAGGCTTAATAAAAAATCTAAAATGGGCTGTCCAAGTAAAATACAAAAAAGACAAGAACGCAACAGTTAAACCTGGCGAGCTGGATAATATCGGTAATATTTTATCGAAATTTCAAGCTGACGGATATTGGCTTGTTACAAATGGCAGGGTAACAAAAAACACATACGATCAAATCAGGAGTTTTTCAGAAGGGAAACCGCCAAACTATTTAACAAACGTTTGGGATAACAGCAGGATTGAAAGCATGTTGCTTAAACATAATTCACTTTCAAATAAATATTTTCACATAAATCAGGAAGAAAAAAGAATTCTTGTTGTTGACGATGAACAAACCACCTTGACTGTAATTTCCAATGTGTTAAGAACTATCGGCCATGATGTTTTAATAGCATCTACTGAAAAAGAAGCAATAAATATTGCGAAAAGTAAAAATATTGATTTAGCAATCCTTGATATATTACTTACTGATGAAAGTGGCAGTACAAGTACTAATGGATTTGATCTGGCAGCAGAATTAAGGCAGCTAAACCCTTTGATAAAAATAATTTATCATTCTGCATTCCTTTCCAATAAAGAAATTTCGAGTAAAATTCAGGTAGAAAACGCCACTTTTCTTTCCAAATATGACTCTGATACAAAAAAAATTACAGAAACTGTAAAAGAAATACTTGGCACACCAGATGAAATTAACAGAAAAGCGGCACAATTTGAATCACTTAGTACGTATATCAGCACAAAACTTCATAAATCAATTTCGAAAATTTACGCTGCAAAGATTAAGGTAGAATCATTAAACAGAGATTTACTCTCTGCCGAAATCTCGAATCTTCGTATCCCTTCCACGCACCCCTTCTTTACTTATTGATTAGTGCAGCATAATTTTGCGGCAGCAAATCCTCTATAGCATTTATTCTATGGTCGTTGATGTTTTCAAACACGTAGGTAAGCCACTCGATGGGATTTACATTGT
>JANMDL010000608.1:0-4682 GCA_031376295.1 Chitinophagales bacterium | reverse complement strand
GCCTATTGATGATACGCCAGCCTTATTGGTTAATGCCTCCACCAGGTTAGTGGAAGTTTGCTGCAGCAATTCCTGCCTCCGTATAACAGAAATGGAAACTGGTATTGTTTTAAGCTGTGTGGAACGGGACACGCCGGTAACTACAACACCGTTGTTTTCCACTACCGATGCTGTAAGCACAAAATCTTTTTTTGTATCGCCGCTGATGGTAATTTCTTCGGCAATGGTATTATATCCTACATGCGAAATCTCCACCAGGTGTTTCCCTTCGGGGATATTCCTGATACTGAACATGCCATTGGCATCAGATGATGTTCCTACCCTTGCATCGGCAATATAAATGGTAACATCACTCAGCCCGGCACCGGTTACGGCATTGCTGATTTTACCTGATAAATTTCCTTTAATTGTTGTAAATGGTGCTTCATTTGCTGCATACAGGTCTTGCTTTGAAGCAAAACCAATGATACTGAAGCAAAAAATAATGGTGGCGATTTTTTTCATTTTTCTATATTTAATTGTAACTGTGTTGCAAATATACAGGTTTTTTATAAATACAACATTGTTTCAAAAAAGTTACAAACTTTTTACAAAAAGGAGGATTGGTTCATTGGATGCATTTTTTTTCAAATTATTATAAAAATATTATACAGCAGTTAAAACCAGGTGAATAAAAAAAGAGACCCCCAACCGGGAGCCTCTCAGATTGCTGCATAATAAAGCAATTATTTTAAACTGTAAGCCTTTATCACATTTCCAACAACTACATATACCATATCAGTTGCTTCATCTACCACAAATTGCGGCGTGGTATCGGTGAAAGTGATTTTTTTTAAAATCTCACCCTTGTCTTTGTTCCACACCAGCATACCATTGCCCTCGGGCATTTCAGACAATATGTACAGGTTGTCTTTAGTGGCCTGTGAAGCCAGGTAGCGTTTTTTGGCAGCAAAATATAAATCATTGCCCAAGCTGTTGACTGCCGTTCCGGTTTGGTTGTTCAGCGTAGCCGTATAATTGTTTGCAATTGGCTTACCACTTTGATCCATAGTTTGAGTAATTGTAAAATTACCTTTTGAAATCTGATTGACATCCATTGCTGCGCCACCAATAGCCATAGCCGCACCAGCCACACGCAGCCATTTCTTTTTTGTATTGCCAATATCTTTAAAGTAATTGTTGTAAAGCAGTTTGCCATCCCCTGTTTGCACTGCTGCCACATTCTGGTTGGTGCTGATTATCAGCTTACCTCCATCATTGCGTACATCGAGTATTGCTCTTTCTTCTTCATCATTAAACTTCTTCAGGTCAAGGTCTTCTGCCACAAGACGGTAGCTTACATCGGTAAAATTAAACCCATGCAGTTTGTCTTTGGCAAAAGCGTACAGTGTTTTGCTTTTTGTATCTATTCCAAAGTTGGGTACGCCTTTCAGCTTAATATCCCTGTTCCATACGTCCTTACCCTTTGCATAGGTTAAGATATTGGCTCTTTCGTTGGTAACATACATTACACCTTTCTCTGTTGGTTCTGCCAGCATCAGTCCTCCTTTTACTTTTTCGTTCCACACTTCTTCTCCATTGTTGTCCACCCAATGAAAAACAGTTTCATCATCTTCCTTGGTTTCCATGGCCAGTATTCCATTCTCTGTATACTTAACCTGGGTAATATCGCCCAGCTTACTGTCTTTTTTCCACTTCATATTGCCGGCAGCATCCATAATGTTCAGCCCCTTTTCGTTGTACACCAGGTAGTCGTTGCCATAAGGTGCAATGCCGTTCAGTTCATCCCTCATTTTGATTGGCTCTGCCAGCAGACTGCTGCCATTTTCGGTATTCAGTTTGTCAATGTATTTTTTATACCCGATGAACAATGATTTACCATCAGCACTCATATAAGCATCGTCTACATTGTCGTCGTATTCTTTTTTCCAGGCCAGTGTGCCAGCTTTGTTAATCCCAAATATTTCTTTTTTGTTTACAAGTACCAGGTTGCCAGCAGCATCTACCTGTGGTGGCACATTAAACGCAGAGTTGGTATACGATTTAATGGCCCTTTTTAAAGCCCCGATACCTATGCCGCCAGTTTTTTGCCTGGCCAATGGCACAGTCCACAATTCCTTTGCTGTTGCAAAATCAACCAAAGTAACAGAGAGAAATCCGTCTTTAATATTTTCAATAAGCAAACCACCAAGCTGTGGTAAAATGAGGGTGTTTTTAACTTTAATGCCTTCTTCCTTACTGTCGTACACTATTTTGCCATCTCTTGCCTGTATGATAACAGTATTTTTGTTTTTACTGATGGCCAGTGTTTTCTGCCGCTCAATTTTAATATACGGTGTTCCGTCAATTACTGATATCTCGTCCTCGTCCAGTCCGAGAAAATCTTTGTTTTCCCAGATCATTTCTTTTTTAACCGGGTCGATGGCAAATAGTTTAAAGGCGTTGCCGGTAATCAGTTCGCCTGTAGAAGCCTGGATTAAAAACTTTGTGTTGTTGATAACATTGCCAGCAGAAATTTCAAATACTGGTTCTGTCTTTTGGGCATGGGTAATACCGGGTATCGCTAAAATGATAAGTACGGCACCCAACCACATAATACTCTTTTTCATAATATTTTATGATTTTGGATGAAAATTGTGCGCAAAGGTAGGGGAATAGCCGAAAACATTTCTTTAAAAAATAACTGCCAGCTACATGTCAAAAGTCACAGGTGGTGCGCTCACCAAACAAACCGCTCAGCCCCGGCAGGTATATGGCCGCAGTGATTATATTAACAGCAATATCCTGCTTTATGCTATTTGCATAAGCAATAGTTTTAATGTATAAATAGACTTACCTTTAATATGAAACAGTTACCGAAATACTCCTGTAACTGTTCTTAACAATTACTTAACCCACCGTTTAACTAAACTAAGATAACAACCGCAAAACAGGATTTTCTTTAAATAACAAAACAATACCGGTAAACCCGGGAAGAAATATGTTAATGAATACAGGCGCTGCTGCCATGACATATTATGATATTGTGGTGATAGGCAGTGGCCCGGCGGGTGCAACTGCGGCACGCTTTGCTGCGGTAAATGGCCTGCACGTGCTGCTGGTAGATAAAAAGCAGGAACTGGGTGCACCTGTACAATGCTCGGGTGCTGTAAGCCACAATGCACTGGAGTATGCATCCGTATTACCTGATGCTGAATTTATTCTTGAAGCCATTTATGGTTTTGCCATTTACAATGCCACAGGTGAAAAAAAGATAATTGATTACAGGGAATTGAAACCAGCAGCATACGGGCACCAGCAAGGAGCAAAACCCCTTGGTTATGTAGTTAACAGGCGGCGCTTTGACCGGTACCTGGCTACACAGGCAGAACGTGCAGGTGCTGCGATATGGTTAAAAACAGAAGCAATCAATTACCGTGTTTGTGCAGATGGCACCTGTGAAGTTGACCTACTGAAATTTAATGAACCCATAACAGTTATAACCAAAGTGGTGGTGGGTGCAGATGGGTTGCAATCGCAGGTGGGTAAATGGGCTGGCATTAAAACACATATTAAGCTGAGCGAACTGGCCAGTTGCCTGCAGTTTGTAGTGGATGGTGTGGATACCAATGGCCTGCTCGAAATTATTACAGGCCACGAATGGGCCCCGGGTGGTTATGCGTGGGTTTTTCCAAAAGGTTATGGCTATGCCGAAATTGGACTTGGTATTACCACTACCATGTGTACAGATAATGCTCAAACATACCTTGACCACTTTATAAAAAACTCATTTTTTAAAGATCGGTTTAAAAACTGCCGGATACTGGAAATACAGGGTGGTGGTGTGCCATTGGCTGCACCTTTAAAAATCCAATGCGCCGATAACCTCATCCTTGCTGGTGATGCAGCCAGGCATGTGAACCCCATTACAGGAGGAGGTATACATACTGCACTGAGCAGTGGGAAAATTGCCGGTGAATTTTTATCTGGTATGATTAAAAGCGGAATGGCTGCCACCAAAGAAAACCTGGAAGGCTACCATACCAACTGGCTTGAAGCAATGGGCAACAGCATGTGGAAACTGTACCACACAAAACGAAATATTTTTGAAGTGCCGGATATTGCTCAGCGGGATGCCGCTTTGTATAAAACAATGTCAGGTTATTTCAGCCCTGATTCGGAGTATAAAAAAATATAACTATGAGTACAAAAGGGGCCGTGGTTTTTGAGGTGAACTGGAATGCCTGCATAAAATGCGGAGCCTGCATTGCCGTATGCCCGCAACCATGCGGCTTTACCAGCAGCTTTGATACCATTGCTGTGCATACGCCATGCGAAATAGCCTGCCTATTTTGCGAAGCTGTTTGCCCGGTAAATGCTATTACCCACAGGCAGGTTTCGTCTATTTAAATCATCGCTCCCGGGTTAAACTTTAAACAGTTTTTTGCACGGTGTACTGAAACTGATACCTTTGCGGCCACACTATACACAAAATGAAAACAATGGTTATTAATTGTACCCAAACAGAAAAAAAATACCTGTTACTGATTTCCTTTTCTATTTGCAGCATGATTTGCCAAAGCCAGGTTATTACCACGGTGGCGGGCAGCGGCAATAACGGCGATGGGTTAACGGCTCTTAGTGCAGCTTTTAATACGCCTACCAGTCTTTGCTACGATATACATATTGCCTTGTATATCGTA
>JANMDL010000596.1:0-2905 GCA_031376295.1 Chitinophagales bacterium | reverse complement strand
CCTGCTTCTAATGCCGCAGTGGCTGTCATAGAGCCATCTTTTTGCTTTTTAAGGCTGAGGCCGGCATTGTGATCCCAGTTATTGAATTCACCTAATAATAATCCTGAAGTTGCTTCGGCTACTACATCAGCCGGTAATGTGAAAGTTATTTTCTTTGTCATACTTAACGTGTTAGTGCGTTTGGTTGATTTGTGTAATACATGCTGACATTGTTCATGCCGCTACATGTTTTTTTCACTGCTTAATACGGAAATGATAAAAAGGTAACCCATCAGCTATATCAAATTTATATGAATTGAGAAACCGGGGCAAATAGTTGTAAAAATGATTCAATTATTATGTTTCTGATAGTACGTGAGAAAAACCATATCACCCGGTTACTTTTTTTTCAATGATGATAAACTCAAGAGGTTGGGCGGGTTTGCCATAGCGGTCATCATCGGGAAATGGTTTTGTTTCGCCGGTTTTATGGTAACCATGTCTTTCGTACCAGGCAATTAATTCACTGCGTACTGATATTACATTCATAAAAATGGCCGGGCATTGATGCTGCACTGCATATGCTCCGGCGGCTGCAAGCAATTTCTTGCCAAGTCCCCCACCCTGCAGTTCAGGTGAAACGGTTAGCATACCAAGGTACAATCCCCGCTGCTGCTTTTGCAGGTATACACAGCCGGTAATATCACCTGCTGCATCAGTATGTTTCAGCATTACTGCATTATCATCTTCCAGCATTACTGCCAATGATGCCGCATCTGTTCTTACTTCACCATGAAGCAGGTCAGCCTCTGTAGTCCATCCTTTGCGGGATGCTTCGCCCCTGTAGCCGCTATTGACCAATTTTTCCAGGGCGGGTATATCTTGTGAAGTTGCTGTTGTAATTGTCATAAGGCAAAACTACATATTGCATAGAAATTTTATTGATAAAAAAGTGCAGGGCACTTTATTTGGGTGCATTCCAAATTGTCGCTGGAGGGTGAGGACACCCACCAGGGCAATGGGCACTGAAATTTTATTGATTAAAAGACACGGCTCCCATTATTTTCGTGTTTATTCAAATGTGTTTTTAAAATCCACTACCAGTTGCTGTAATCCTGCTTTTAGCGGTTCATCGGTAATGTTATTTTCACTGTCAATTTTTGTGGCAGCAAACTGTATCAGTAATTGATGTTGCTCAATGTCTTTTGCTTCTATCACCCGAAGGGTTTCTAATAAAGCCTTATGAGCAAAACTGCCATCAGTAGCGGCTGTTACCAGCATGGTAGGCTTGCCTGAAAATTCATTTGTGGAAACCGTCCAGTCAATGGCATTTTTTAAAGTACCCGGCACACCATGAGCATACTCAGGTGTGCAGATGAGTACGCCATCAGCTTCTTTCAACAATTGTCTGAATCTTGCAACAGACACGGCTACCTGCTCTTTATTTTCATCAGGATTAAAATGCGGCAAAGTGGCTAAGCCATCAAAAAGTAACACTTTAAAATACGCATTACCCATTGCTGCTATGGCCTTAATAAAACGATGGTTGACAGATTGCTGCCTTGTGCTGCCGCAAATGGCCAGCACTTTCTTTGGTAATTGCTGCATACTATAAAATTAATACAGAAACAAAGTGTGTATCAGTAAGTTGTTTCCGGTGTAATGGCGGCATCCCTTATTCTTTTATTTATTCTGCGGTTTACCAGCTGCAGTGCCAATATCCCTGCAAACGTTGTGTAAAGGAAAAATACGGCAACTATTTCATCTGTAATAAACCGGCTCGTATATGCTGAAACAAGCCAGTAGGCAAGATTAATGAAAATAACAAGTACTGAATAATGCAGCAGATAATTTTCCCTCAGCTTATTTTTGTATGTATAAGCTGCATGAAAAATAAATAAAATAATGAGTGAAGGCAGAGTAATCAACAGGCCATAAAGCCCTACCATCAGTATTATACCAAACTCATCTGTTGCCATGCCAGACGTGAAAAAAGCGTACAGAGCCGTGCCGGCGCCAATCAACAGGTTGGCCCAGAGCCATACTAAAAAAACGTCTTTCCAGCGCATCAACTTAATTTATTTTTACCGAAAAACCATTACCCTTTCCAAACATTGTTTTCAAAATGCATATCAGGGAAAATTTTTCCGGGATCCAGTTCTACCCTTTTCAGCTTTTCGGTAGTGGGCAATTTTATGATTTTTGTATCTGTATTGTTCCACACTTCGACTGGTAAATTCACCTTTCCTTTTTTTCCACTAACGGTTTCGTATTCCAGTATTACCGGCATGGCCATTTGATCATTATTGGTAATGGTTACCAAAGCTCCGTTTGCTGCATCATTTTTTTCGTATTCGATTTTGGTGAGTGCCTGGTCAAGTTTATAGTTTTCCAGGAACCATCCCCGCCAGAACCAGCTAAGGTCCTCCCCTGCGGCATTTTCCATACTGCGGAAAAAATCCCATGGTGTGGGATGCTTAAAGGCCCAGTTTTTAATATAAGTTCTAAAGGCATAATCAAAACGGTCGGGACCAAGTACTGCATTGCGCAGCAGTTCAAGTCCATATCCGGGCTTTAAATACAAGGCATTGCCAATATTGCCTTCCCTCATGGCATCGGGTGTATTTAAAATGGCTTCGCTGCCATCGCCAAATAAATATGGTGCCATCTGTTCCATATTATACGGTTCAGCATTATACTCTCCCTTATTAAAATCCTCCTCAGCCAAAGTATTAATAAAAGTGTTAAAACCCTCATCCATCCAGCCATAGCGACGCTCATTACTGCCTACAATCATTGGGAACCATGTGTGGCCAAACTCATGGTCAGTTACCCCAAACAAGCCGCTTTCACCAGCATTGCTGCCACAAAAAACAATACCCGGATATTCCATGCCACCTACATTACTGGCCACATTTACCGCACA
>JANMDL010000595.1:0-14114 GCA_031376295.1 Chitinophagales bacterium | reverse complement strand
AGGTCGGGTACACGCTTCATCGGCAAGCCATCTTTACTTACCAGGATGATTTCATCCACATAAGGCTTATGCAGGTCGAGTATACCCTCATGCAGGTAATGCTTGTTTACATCACCACCCAGTACTTCGCCAGCCTTTCTTATTTCAGTATTTAATTCTTCAATAGAGCCGATACATTTTTCTTCGCTGCCATCTGCCGTTTTCCATATCGGCAGTGGTGTACCCCAAAACCGGCTGCGGCTGAGGTTCCAGTCCACCATATTTTCTAACCAGTTGCCAAACCTGCCCTCACCCGTGGCTTTTGGTTTCCAGTTGATGGTTTTGTTCAGCTCCACCATCCTGTCTTTTAAAGCTGTGGTTTTAATAAACCATGCATCTAACGGGTAATAAATAATGGGCTTATCGGTACGCCAGCAATGGGGATAGCTATGTTCGTATTTTTCTACTTTAAAAGCACGGTTCTCTTTTTTCAGTTTTACGCTGATGTCCACATTCACATCCACATAAGCCGGGTCATCTTTGTAATTTTTTACAAAGCGCCCGCTGAATTCGCCCATGCCTTCCACAAATTTTCCTTCCCTGTCAACAAGGGTTAAAATACCAAGGTTGTTCTTTTTACCTACTTTATAATCATCCGCACCAAAGGCAGGCGCAGTATGCACTATACCCGTACCATCTTCTGTGGTAACAAAGTCACCCATTATCACCCTGAATGGTTCAGCACCGGGTGTTATCTCCTGTATTTTTTCTAAAGTACTGGCTTCTGAAGGGAGGAGCTGCTCGTACTCAACACCTTCCAGTTCGCTTCCCTTAAACGTTCCGCTTATTTTGTAGGGAATGTTTTTCCCATCCTGCTGATAGGCTGTAAAATCACCATTTTCATTTTCAACCTTAAAATATTTACCCAGCAAGGCTTTAGCCAAAATAACATTAATGGGCAAATGCGTGTAAGGGTTAAAAGTTTCCACCAGCACATACCCAATATTCGGTCCCACCGTCAACCCAAGATTGGATGGTAATGTCCACGGCGTTGTCGTCCAGGCCATCAGGTAAACATCGCCCTCTGCATTCTTAATTCTTAATTCTTCATTCTTAATTACACGAAACATAACCGTAGCACTCGTATCCTTCACATCCTTATACGTTCCCGGTTGGTTCAGTTCATGCGATGATAAGCCCGTACCCGCAGCAGGGCTGTAGGGCTGTATGCTCACACTTTCGTACAGGTAACCTTTTTTGTACAGCTCACTAAGGCACCACCACAGGCTTTCAATGTAGTTGTTTTCAAAAGTAACATAAGGGTCTTTTAAATCCACCCAATAGCCCATTTTCTGGGTAATATCATCCCATTTATCTTTAAAGCGCATTACCGCTTCCCGGCATTTCTGGTTGTATTCTTCTACCGATATTTTTACACCGATGTCTTCCTTGGTAATGCCCAATTCTTTTTCCACGCCCAGTTCAATGGGCAGGCCATGCGTATCCCAACCGCCCTTGCGCTTAACCTGGTAACCCTGCATGGTTTTGTAGCGGCACACCAAATCTTTTAGAGTACGGCTTATTACGTGGTGAATACCCGGCATACCATTAGCACTTGGTGGCCCTTCGTAAAATACAAACGGCGTTCTGCCTTCCCGCAGCTCCACACTTTTTTCAAAAGCATTGTGCTGTTGCCATTTGGCCAATATTTCTTCTCCTATTGCAGGTAAATCCAACTGTTTGTCTACCCGGTACTTGTTGTTCATACAATTTTGCCCCGTATCTTGTTTAAAATGGGGGCAAAGGTACTGAAATAGCAGGGCAAATACACCCTACACAAAATTCGGGTAGTGGGCCAGTTTGAATAAAGAATAAAGGCAACGCTGCTGTGCAGGTTTTTTTGTTGCCACAGAAGCACAGAAAAATAAAGCCAAAACAAAAAAGCGTACGCAGTTTTATCGTACTAAAACAGTGCTTCTGTGTTTTCTGTGGCAATAAACATTTTGAAAGGAAGATACCCTTGATAAACAGTTAACACAACTGGTTTCTTATTTAGTTTACCTTTATGACTCATACTATATTTTACTTATGCATATTACAAAAGCTTATGCGGCACTTAGTGCCGAAAGTCCGGTTGTACCCCATTCAATTGACAGAAGGGATTGCAAACCGCACGATGTTCAGTTAGAAATAATGTATTGCGGCATTTGCCACAGCGACCTGCACACTGCCCGCAACGAGTGGGGCGGCACCATGTACCCATGTGTACCGGGGCATGAAATAGTGGGGCGTATTACAGCCGTGGGCAGCCATGTTACTAAATTTACTGTGGGCCAGGTAGCGGGTGTTGGTTGCCTGGTAGATAGCTGCCGGGAATGTGACAACTGTAAAGAAGGACTGGAGCAGTACTGCAGCAATGGTATGGTAGGCACTTATAACGGGATGGAAAAAGATGGCAGTGGCTATACCTTTGGCGGCTACAGCAAATCAATTGTAGCGCATGAAGATTTTATACTGCGCATTTCCGATAAATTGCCATTGGATGGAGTTGCTCCCCTGCTTTGCGCAGGCATTACCACTTACTCTCCCCTGCGCCACTGGAATGTGGGTAAGGGTACAAGGGTAGGCGTACTTGGCCTTGGTGGTCTTGGCCATATGGGTGTAAAACTGGCCGTGGCCATGGGCGCAGAAGTAACCATGCTGAGTCATACTGCATCTAAACAGCAGGATGCAAGCCGCCTGGGTGCCCAAAAATTTGTACTCACCAGCGATGCGGAGCAGGTAAAAGCCGTAATGGGGTATTTTGATTTTATCCTGGATACCGTATCTGCCGAGCATGATTATAATTTTTACCTCGGTTTGTTGCGCACCAACGGGGTAATGGTTTGTGTTGGGGCACCACCCACGCCAGCCGTGGTACCAGCATTCAACCTGATTTTTGGCAGAAAAACCATTGCTGGTTCGCTGATTGGCGGCATACCCGAAACACAGGAAATGCTTGATTTTTGTGCTGAACACAATATTGTAAGCGATGTGGAACTGATTGATATTAAAAACATCAACGAAGCCTACGAACGTATGCTTAAAGGTGATGTGCGGTACCGGTTTGTGATTGATATGGCTACTTTGTAAAGTTGAGCTGATACTATACTATTCAGACCCGGGTTGTTACAGCCCGGGCTTTTTTATACTTGGAAGGAACTCATTTGACAGTTGCGGGTGAAAATCGTATTTTTGAAGGCTCAGGCAACATTTAAGGGCCAAAACTGTTCTACTATTACTGTAATGCGTAACTATCTGCTTATACTTTTGTTACTGGGGGCATTTTATTCCCGGGCAACTATTTTTACAGTTACCAGCCAGTTAGATGACGGTTCACCAGGCACACTACGCTGGGCCATACAATCAGCTAATGGCAATCTCCCCTCTCCCATTGCAGATTCTATTCGTTTTAATATTCCCAATGCCAATGCACTTAACAGGCGCACCATTGCCCTGGATTCGGAATTGCCGGTACTTTCCAGCAATATTGTAATTGACGGTACCACACAATTCGGCCTGCCCATCGGCACCAGCGATGCCCGCATACTGATAGTGCCCAGGCGCTTTGACCTTTGCCCCCGTGGCCTGCGGATTGAAGAAGCGGATAATGTAGAAATTTACGGACTGGCTTTTGCCAATTTTATCAATAACCCACCTACTGCACCCGTTGATTACAGGGATGCCATTTATATGAAGAATGTACGTGGTATTATTATTGGCGCCCCCAAGATGGGTAATTTATTTACCGGTTGCTACTATGCCATCAGGCATGATGTGGTTGGCAGAACGCCGCTGCCACCAATTTTTGGCGCAAACATTGCCATACAGAGCAATATAATAGGCCGCAACCCAAATGCCGGCGGCCCGGGTGGAGGGGCACAGGGCAGCGGTGTGGTAAATGGAGTTTATCTCAATTCGGTCAACAATGTAACTATCGGGGGCTGGCGGCAGGGCGAAGCCAATGAGTTCCTCACTTTTCTGAGTGCTGTTACCGTTAATGCGGGCATACGTGTGCTGAGTGATGATAAAAACATCAGGGTGATTAAAAATACGATTCAGCCTGGCGTACTTCCAAGTTCCATCCCCATTGTACTCACTACCGGCGGCATACAGGTAACCAATACCGACCCGGCAAGCCGCATCCCTTACCAGTTGATTATTTCTGGCAACCAGTTGCGCAATACCGGTGTGGCCATCAGTGGATTTTCCAATGCCATGCAGGTGGTTAATAACAATATTGATTGCTTTGCAGATGTAAACCAAACGCATTACGGCAATGGTCTTTCCATTAACAATTGCGACACGGCGATGGTGGGCGGAACCGATTCGGCCAATACCATAAAAAATGCAAATGTTTATGGTGTGCTTGCACTTTCATCAAAATTTGTCACCATCAGTAAAAACACCATAGTCTGTTCAGCATTGCTGGGCATCAATGTTTTTACACTTACTGTTCCCGTACCACAAATAACTGAAATGGTAGTGGACCCCACTGTGAGCAGCGTTCAGGGAAAAACCTGCGCCGGTTGCAATGTGGAAGTGTTCAGGAATAATGAGTGTACCAATTTTGTGTACAACGGTAAGCTTTACCAAACCACGGTTACGGCAGATGCCAATGGCGACTGGCAGTATAACGGCACGGTTAATTGTAATACTACATTTACTACTACCAACCCTGCGGGTACCACATCCAAATTTTATGCGTTTGAAGATTTTATTTTTACTACAACCGGATTTACCAAACAGGATGCCAGTTGCGGACGAAGCAATGGATTTATCAAGGGCATAAAAATTTTCAGCGGTGTTGATTTTTACTGGACAGATGCGGCTGGCAATATCATCAGCCGTGATACCAACCTTATCAATGTACCCGCCGGTACGTATACACTGAACGGTACTAAGCAAAATGTACTGTGCAGTAAAACGCAGGAGTTTACTATTGGTGATATACAACCCAGTATTGACGAATCATTTTTAAGGCTCAACAACCCTGTACCTGGCTGCAATATCCGGGGCAGCATTACCGGGCTGGCTGTTGGCGGCGGTCCGTTGAGTGCTTTCAGGTTGCAATGGTTTAACCAAAGCGGCACCCAGGTGGGTACAGGGCTTTCGCTTACCAACCTGCCACAGGGCACTTATACATTTAAAGTAACTGTGATTGCCGATACCACCTGCTTTGTAACATCAGGGCCCTATACACTTACGGATATTCCTGCTCCTTCTCTTGACTTATCGGCCGTGGTGATTACCAACAGCACCTGCGGTAAAAGCAATGGCAGCATTACCGGTATCAATATTATTGACCCCGACCGCAATCAAACATTTGCATGGATAGATAACCAGGGTGCTACAGTGGCAACAACGAAAGATCTTATCAATGCACTTCCCGGAAAATATTTCTTGCGCTACAATGATGCTTCTCCCTGCCCGGCTATCAATACACCGGTGTACCAGATTAACAATGATGGATTGGTGAGCATTGATGTGAGTGCAATGGTGGTGGAGCCCAGCGGCTGCACTGTTATCAGGGGTGCCATAAAAAATATTACAGTAACCGGTGCCAACCGGATTGAATGGGTAAATACAGCAACAGGCACCGTTGTTGGCAGCAATGCAGATCTTTTAGTAGTACCGGCTGGCAATTACCGGCTGAGGGCATTTGACACCAATTTTAATTGTGCAGACAGTACAGGGGATATCAATATTCCTTTTACAGCAATACAGCAACTCTCCATCACATCAAAGTTGGTGAAGGATGAGTTTTGTACCGGGGGCAATGGCTCCATACAAAATCTTGTATTTGCCACTGCACCTGCGGGATATACTTTTAAATGGATAAGAAATACTACTGATACATTCAGCACATCGTTGGCCATCAATAACCTGAAGGCAGGCGACTATACCCTTATTGCTTACGACAGCAATGGTTGTGTGCAAACAGTTTTGCAGCAAAGGATCAACGACCATCCTTCACCGGTGATTGATGAGAGCAACAAATTGGTAACAAATGATATTTGTACGCAGCAGCTTGGCGGCATAAAAAACATTTCTGTTTCAGGAGGCGATGCTCCATTGGCTTATACCTGGCACAGCAGCCCGGCCAATACTGTTGTTGACAATGGCCTGGGGCTTATTAAAAAACTCACTGGTAATTATTACATGATAGTTGCGGATGCCAACGGCTGTATGGATACCACCACTACCATATTTGTGGATGATGAAAGCCCGGTAATAGCACCGCCGCTGTACGAAGATGTGTATGTAAAAAGATTTACTACCGGCAGGTTTACCCTGCTTAACCCTGCCGACGGCCTGTATGAGTTTTTTAATGATGCCAGCAGCAGTACACCCATTACCTCCAATACCACTGGTGCATTTACCACCCCGGTATTAAGTGCCGACAGGTTTTATTATGTACGCAGGGTGATTGGCAGTTGCAAAAGTGTACGCACAAAAGTACCGGTATATGTAATTGATTTCAGCAAGGTTTTTGTGCCGAATGCCTTCAGCCCCAATGGTGATGGCAAAAATGATATACTCCGCATAAAAGTGTATGGCAAAATAATTATTGACCAGTTTGTGGTGTACAACCGCTGGGGGCAGCCAGTCTTCCTGAGTGGTGAAGTAAACAAAGGATGGGATGGAACGACCAAAGGGCAACCGCAGCCCGCAGGCAATTATATCTGGACGATACAGGGATACGATATTGATGGCACACCCATTAACCTGAAGGGTTCAGTACTGATTATCCGCTGATATTTTCCGGCCCTGCATTACCGCCAAGCAACTGCTTAAAATAATGATAAATCTTTTCTCCGCTGTGATATTCATGCGGTGGCACCGGCAATCTGACTGAAAACCGCCTGTCAGCCTTACCCGGCATTGACTCAGTGCCCCTGAATATAAGTTCGCCCGGCTTTGCTGCATTATCCCATTCCACAGAACAGAGCTCTTTTTTTTCATTATTCAACACCCAGGTCTTTTTTTCGGTTATGATTTTTGCAGAAGTGATGATTACTTCTTCTTCCTCAACAGGTATTATTTTTTTTTTGCCTTTTAACAGGAGGCCAGAAAAAAAATCCGGCCTGCAATATACTATGACCACAAACAGAAAAAAAGTTATAAAAACTAACCTGGCTACCGTGTTTTTAACCATAATTTCATTCCCGAAAAAAAGGGGACAAATAACAACTACAACCAATACCACGCCGGTAATAAAAGCAATCGCAGCAATTTTTTTAATCAGGCGCTGCCTTACCAGTTCACCGTGCCGGTACACCCAGGAGGCTAACATTTCACTCTTTATTACAGCAGTTGGCATTGGTATAAAAATACAGCCTGGCCTGCACCCCGCCTATACCCATTACACGGTATATTGATGAGCGGAAGCAGCTTTTGTACAGTTCAATCCTCTTTTTCTGCAACTCATTCTTTTTTGATTGCCAGGACTGGTTTTACGGCGTAGCATTGTATCCTGATCAAACAATCAAAAAAATTATAGTCATGAAAAAAATTAAACTGTTTTCCGCCGCCATTTTCAGCCTGGGATTTTTAGCTGCTCAGGCTCAAACCGACATGCCAAAAGGCTACAGCAAGGGCCAGGTTACACTTGCCGACAACTCCATTGTTACCGGCTACATTAAAGAAAACATCCGCAGCAAGTCGGCTGTAACCATCATTGATGCCGCTGGCAACAAAAAAAAGTACGAAGGCAGCAGCCTTTTAGCCGCCGAAGTTGACAACACCAGTTATCTCTGCATAAAAGGAGATTTTTTTAAAGTAATGTGCAAGGGCGACCTGTACATGCTGCAAAAAGCGGGTGATGCAACAAACATCCCTGTGTACAATGGCTCAGAAGCCATGTTCAGCAATGGTACCGAGGGTAAGCCCGGCGATTATTTTATTTACAATGCATCAGCCAAACAGTTAAAATTGGTATCACAAAAAACATTTGATGCAGTTACACAGGAAACGATGGCAGGCTGCACTGCCGCATTGGATAAAGCAAAAACAGCCAATGGCAATATGGATGGGCTGAAAGATGCTGTGCAATTGTATAATAACAGAAACAACAAATAATTACTGAAAAGCCCTCTATTCACCAGCGGCAGAAGTACCGCTGGTGATGTTTTAATGCCCGGTGGCCATCCGGGTGCATACAACAACCATAAAGTATAGTCATGAAAAAAATATTAATACTGGCAGCAACTTTTTTTGCCGCTCTATTTTCAAAAGCCCAAAATAGTTTATATACACAAACAGTAAAAGGTATTGTGATAGATGAACAATCAGGAAATGTACTGGGCAACGCCACCGTGCTGCTGGAAACGGCACGCCCTGCGATAGCTGCTGTTTCCGATTTGGCGGGCAGCTTCAGGCTTTCAAATGTTCCGGTAGGCCGGCAGTCATTCAGAATAAGCCTGATAGGGTATGAAGACGTAACCATTTCAGGGATTGAGGTAACATCATCAAAAGAAGTGGTGCTGGAAATAAAACTAAAGGAGCGGATAAAAAAATTAGATGAGGTAGTCATTACCTCCGGCAGGCCCAAAAACAAACCGTTGAATGAAGCCGCTGTGGTAAGTGCCCGCCAGTTCAGTGTAGATGAGGCCATCCGCTACTCAGGCTCCCGTAACGACCCCAGCCGCATGGCACAAAACTTTGCAGGCGTAAGTGGCAGCAACGATGCAAGAAACGACATCATCATCAGGGGTAACTCCCCCTCAGGCGTGCTTTGGCGCATGGAAGGTATCGACATACCCAACCCCAACCATTACAGCACACTTGGCTCTACAGGGGGCCCGGTTACCATCATCAACACCAATAATTTAAAAAACTCTGATTTTATCACCAGTGCTTTTCCTGCGCAATACGGCAATGCATTGGCAGGTGTATTTGACCTGAGGCTGCGGAACGGTAACAGCCAGGAGTATGAATTTTTAGGGCAGGTGGGTTTTAATGGTTTTGAATTTGGCGCAGAAGGCCCTATCAGCAAAACAGCAAAGTCCTCTTTTTTAATCAACTACCGGTACTCATTAATTGCCGCTGTACAGCCATTGGGCGTAAGTGTTGGCACAGGTGCGGCCACACCCTATTACCAGGATATAAATTTCAAGCTGCGCTTTCCTACCAAAAAAGCAGGCACATTTGAACTGTTTGGCCTGGGCGGCGAAAGCCATATAAAGTTTTCTGCGCTTGATGAGGACAATCTTTACGCTACTAATGATGGCAGCCTTCGTGACAGGAAATTCAAATCGCTGACAGGCGTAACGGGACTGGTGCATACTTATTTCTTCAACCCTTCTACTTCAGGCAGGGCCATTGTTTCTGTATCCGGCGTATTGTCCGATTACAAAGAACAATTTATTGATAACACCAGGCCGCAGCCTACAGCTTTTGACAAAGTAAATACACAGGTAAAATACTCCATAGGCTATACTTTCAATAAAAAGATCAATTCAAAAAACCAGGTTACGGCGGGTTTTATTGCAGATCAAAGCCAGTTAAAACTCAGGCAGGATTATATACCGGATGGAGATTCGGCACTCACCAGGTTTACCGATACCAAGACCAATGCGCTGCTGGTAAGAACTTTCGGAAATTTTGCCCACCGCTTTAACGATAAGCTTACGATGAACACCGGTGTATATGCACAACTGTTTACCGTAAACGATAGCTGGAGCATTGAACCCCGCTGGAACATCAAATACCAATTTAAGCCAAACCAGTCGCTTTCGTTTGGTACTGGATTGCATAGCCAGCAGCAACCGCTTGAAGTATATTTTTACAAAACAAAAGGTGGTGCCGGCGAAGATATTCTCAGCAATAAGCAACTCGATTTTGTAAAAAGCTTACATTCCGTTCTGGGATACGACATCAGTTTTTCCCGCCAGCTCAGGTTTAAGGCAGAAGTTTACGGGCAATACATTTACAATGCTGCGGTGGAAAAAAATGCTTCATCCTTTAGTATGCTGAACAGCGGCGCCGATTTTTATTTTCCTGATAAAACCAACCTGGTAAATGATGGAAAGGGATACAATTACGGAGTTGAATTTACACTAGAGCGTTTCTTACAAAAAGGGTTTTATTACCTTACCACTATCTCTGTTTTTGAATCCAAATACAGGGGAAGTGATGCTGTATGGCGCAAAACAGCCTTCAGCTCAGGTTTTGCCGCCAATGTATTGGGTGGAAAGGAGTTTAAAATAAGCAAAAAAGCTACCATGGGTATTGATACCAAGATAGCCTGGGCGGGTGGGCAACGTTACACACCATTTGATAAAACTGCTTCTAATACTGCTGGTTACGTAGTGTTTAAAGAAAACGAAGCCTACAGCCTGAGGAATAATGATTACCTGCGCTGGGACCTGAAATTTTCTTATACACGCAATGGCAAAAAAACAACACAGAAATGGTATATTGACCTGCAGAATTTTACCAACAGGGAAAATGTGTACCTGCGTACATTAAACCCCAAAACAGGCATAGTAGGTGAAATCAATCAGATCGGCTTTTTTCCCAATATTAATTACATGATTACCTTTTGATTTTTATAACTTTACTGTATGCGCAACCCGAATTGCAGAATAGGATTTGATGACAGGTGGGTAACATTGATAATGATACCGGTAACCGCCTTTCTTATACCTATCGTATTTTTCGGTATCCGCATCGGTAAATCGCCTTATTACGACTGGAGGATTTTTGTAACAACCCTTATCAGCACTACTGTAATATGGTTGGGAAACCGTTATATCCTTATCTGGGCAAGGGTGCGTTACCCGCAATTTCCAAAAGTGAAAAAACGCCTGATGGTACAAACGTTAATCATGTTCATATTCACCATTCTTGTTACCAATACTTTGGGGTATTACCTCCATGGCTTTTGCGGACTGGGCGATGCAGCAAATTATCCCGGACGTGATTTACTGGATGTAACAATTAATTCAAACAATGCGGCCTTGTTCTGTTCACTTACTGTAGGTGCCATTTACGAAAGCAAATACCTGAGCAAAAAATTAATGGACTCGCTGGAAGAACAGGAAATGCTGAAAAGAGAAAGCCTGCATGCCCAACTGAACGCATTAAAAACTCAGGTGAATCCGCATTTTCTTTTCAACAATTTAAATACGCTTTGTTCACTCATTCCCGATAACCCGAAGCAGGCGGTTGATTTTGTGCAGCAGTTATCAAAAGTGTACCGGCATATATTAGATGTAAAGGACGAAAAAAGTATTCCGCTTAAAGAAGAACTGGATGTACTGAAAGCTTATGCCTTTTTATTAAAAACCAGGTTTGGCAACAATGTTGATATTAACATCAGTGTGGCAGACGAAAAAATGCAGAGCCGCATAGTGCCGCTCTCACTGCAATTACTGATGGAAAATGCCATCAAGCACAATATAGTATCGGCTGACAAACCGCTTACCATTAATGTGTATGCAGTAAACGGCACATTAATAGTAAGCAATAACCTGCAAAAGAAAAATCAGTTAAGCGAATCTACCGGCATAGGTTTAGACAATATCCGCAATCGCTACAAACTGCTTGGTGATAAGCAGGTAATGGTAGCAGAAAGTGATTCCAGCTTTACGGTATCCATTCCATTAATAGCAAACTAAATGCAGGTTATAATTATTGAAGATGAAACACCGGCGGCCGAGCGCCTTACCAAAATGCTGCAAAAAATCAGCGAGGACATTAATGTTGCAGGGAGATTTGACAGTGTGGAATCTTCTGTGAAATATTTTCAGTCGCCGGAAAGTATTGACCTTGTGTTTATGGACATACAACTTGCAGACGGGCTTAGTTTTGACATATTCCCACAGGTTACGGTAAAGGCCCCTGTAATTTTCACTACTGCTTTTGACCAGTATACATTAAAAGCATTTAAGGTAAACAGTATTGATTACCTGCTGAAACCCATTGATGAAACCGAGCTGAAAAATGCAGTGGAAAAATACCGGCAGTTGTATCACAAAAAAGAAACTGATTTTTCTGAGAAAATACTGAAGCTGGTGCAGGAAATGAACACCACCAAATACAAAGAACGCCTGCTGATAAAACGTGGGCAGCAACTGAGTTATCTTAAAACAGAAAATGCGGCTTTTTGCTATGCAGATGGTAAGCTTTGCTATGCCGTGGATTTCAACAGCACCAAGTACCTGCTGGAAAGCAATCTTATTCAGTTAGAAGAACAATTGGACCCCGGAAAATTTTACCGCATCAACCGCAACCTGATGGTGAACATAGAAGCCGTAAAAAAAGTACATACCTGGCTGGGCGGCAGGTTAAAGATTGAAGTATGCCCTTCAACTACAGCCGAAACCATCGTAAGCCGGGAAAGGGTAAATGGCTTTAAGGATTGGCTGGGGCAGTAAAGGCCAATTGCTTTTAACTCAATTCACCTCCCCAAAAAACACTCTCTAAACAACCGCACCGCTTCCCATTCATCCCTCACCTGTTTTTCAAAAAGTATATCGCCAGTATTTTGCCGCAATACTGCCTTGCCGGTATCTATCAGCCTTATGCCCTGCGGCGTTAAAAAAATATTGTCGAAGCTGGTGCCGGGGGCATTGCCGGGCTGGTACAGGTCGCCGTGAATCCAACCGGCTTCATGCAGTTGTTTTAATTCATACTCAAAGGCTTCTAACCACAGTTCCCGTTTTTCCAGTTCATAAGCCCGGCAATCAAAAGGATACAACCGCTCCATCACCATCACATCGGCATCTAATTGTTCATCAAAATCTGTGCGTACTAATTTTACCACCAGGTCGTTTATTTCGTTGGCAAAACGCATGGCAGCAGCTTCTGTCTCCACATCGCTGTGTGCATCTCCCTCAAATATTTTGGCAACAGTGTCTTCATCCAGCGCCACCACATAATGGTGCGTACCTTTAGAAAGCTGGTGAGGATAACGCCTTTGCATGATTAAAGTTAACGAATCGGTAATAAAAAAAGCCACCAGCTTTTACACTGATGGCATATGCTTGTGCTGAGAATACTTATTTAACTGCAGCCCATGCTGTTGCCGCAATTGAGGCATTTGTAGCAGGTGCCGCTGCGCACGGTAATATGCCCGCAGGTATTACAGGCCGGTGCATCGCTCTGCATGCTTTTGGCTGCTGCATTTACTGCATCCATCCCGTTGTTGGGCTGCATTCTTTTGCCCGGTGCTGCCCGGTGTGCAGCTACATGTTTTACCGGAGTAGTATTGCCCATCACCCGTACATCACTCAGCTCGGGTTTGCGGTCGCCAATGGCAGGCGTTTCCTGGTCCCACTCTTCGTTGCCCATATTCTGTACTTCCGGCTTATCTAAAACATGCACCAAGTCAGTTCTGCCAAGGTACTCATAAGCCAATGAGCGGAAGATAAAGTCGACAATAGAAGTGGTTGTTTTTATATTCGGATGATCCACCATGCCGCTTGGTTCAAAGCGGGTGAATACAAATTTTTCTACAAACTCTTCCAGCGGCACACCATACTGCAGGCCGATGGAAATGGCAATGGCAAAACAGTTGAGCATACTGCGCATGGTAGCTCCTTCCTTGGCCATATCAATAAATATTTCTCCCAATGTGCCATCACCGTATTCGCCGGTGCGTACAAAAAGTGCCTGCCCGTTTATTTTTGCTTTTTGCGTAAAGCCGCGGCGTTTGGCCGGCATGCTCCTGCGCTCCACAATCATTGCCAGTTGGCGTTTCAGCACGGTATCCTTACTGCCCTGTACCCGCTTGTTCACTTCGTCTAAAAGTTCTTCCACGGTAAGTTTGGCCATGTCCACAATCATCTGGCCACTATCATTCGCCTCAGCGCTTTCTTCTTCTGCGGCTTCGGCAGTTGTTTCTTTTTTCTTTTTATCGCTTTTGTTGCTCAGCGGCTGGCTCAGCTTGCTGCCATCACGGTAAAGCGCACACGCTTTCAATCCCAGCTCCCAGCTCATGCGGTATGCTTCTGCAATATCTTCCAGCGTACCTTCATTTGGCAGGTTGATGGTTTTGGATATAGCCCCGCTTAAAAAGGGCTGGCAGGCTGCCATCATGCGTATATGGCCGCTGTGGTGAATATAACGCTCTCCTTTATTACCGCACT
>JANMDL010000559.1:0-2740 GCA_031376295.1 Chitinophagales bacterium | reverse complement strand
GTAAAAATGTCTTTACTCTTTGATTCTTTACCCAATTGCTTTACCAGCGCCTTTACATCAGCCGGGCCACCATTATTACACAGGGCAGGTATGGTGGGGTCGGTAACCACGCTGGCATTGGCCAGGCCCTTTAATACATTTACCAGGTCATCTTTAGTGAGTTTGAGGCAAAAGAAATGCTGCGCTACTTCCACATCATCATCGTCAATACAGCCAAGCGTATTGTAATCCAGTTCAGCGGGTTTTGTTTTACCATTAACCGTTATTGATTTTTTGTTTTTAACAGCGTCAATTGTTTTCTGGCTGTTGCGTGAAAATGTATGACAGCCCGAAGCTGGCCATGAGGGAGTGCTTACCTGCAGCACAAAGCCTTCTCCATCTGCATTCCATGCGGCCATGCCCTTTGAGTGGCCACCCGGCGCAGCTTTTGTGGCAATAGGATTGCCGTAAAACTGGTCGTTCCACAAAATATAAAAATAGCCGGGGGTATTAAATACCTGTGCAAAAGTGGCGCCAAGCGGGTCGGTAAATGTAGCGCCAATGGGCCCCTTGCCTTTTACCAAAGCAGGTTTTTTACTGCTTGCAAATACATACTGTTGGCTCATTCCCTCGGGGTAATCGTCAACAGTACCGCCAAAAATACCGGGTGTGCCGTACTTTGGTAATTCCCCATTGTCCCAGCCGGGAAAGGATCCATCATTAAATTTGTAAGCAAACATCCAGTCAACTGGTTCGTTGGGGCCAGCCAATGGGGTGGGTTGGGGTAGTTTTGTTGTTTTAGCCATCTGTAATTGGTTTAATGTAAGGTTTATAAAAAATATCACATTAAAGATATGGCTTATTTATTATTACCAAAATGAAATGTACTCCAACTATTTGCTTTCTACAATTTTCAGGAATCTCTTTTTTTGTTTTTTCTCTGCTGCACTTACTGCCTTTTCATAAAATAGAAATTCATTGGCCGGGAAATGGTAAACCCGGTTCTTTCATAGAGCGCTACAGCCCTCAGGTTATCCTCCCTTACATGTAAAAAAGGTTGTTGCCCCTGTTGCAGGATGAGTTGTACCTGGTGTTGTAATAAAGTATACGCATAGCCTTTGCCTGTATGGTGTGGATGTGTACATACCGCACTAAGTTCTGTATAATTTTGTACATGCAGCCGCTGCCCCGTCATGGCTACCAGTTCTTCATCTTCAAAAATTCCATAGTAGTGTCCAAAATTTATTGTTCCCGGTCCAAAAGGGCCGGGTTGTGTAACGGTGGCCAGGTGAATCATTTGATCAATATGAGAATTGTTTAATGGCCGCACGTTGGCAAATTCGCTTTTGATTTCATTTCCTGCTTCATACACAAATTGTAATCCCTTTACTTCATCCTGCAATTGCCACCCGGCTGGTTGGGTAATATTGCCGGGAGTAGCATACAGTATTTCACGGCCAGGGAGAAGTAATTCATACAGTTCTTCAAAGCCATTTGTACAGCCTTCTTCCATACCAACAAAAGGTGAAACCTGTTCATCAAAAAACTTCACGGTACCGGTACCAAAACTGAGCGCTTTATCGCCCGAGCATAAAGCATTAAAAACAGGGTTGTGTAATACTTCATTCATTGTACAAAGTAAGCAAATACAAACAGGGTCTCCAATAAAAAAAGCTGCCCATGCAGGCAGCCTCTTTAAATATTTTATGAGTTTGTAACTGCTAAAACCTTTTTACCCTGAAGGTACCGGCACAGCTATGCACTGTTGGCCCTGTTGTTATATCGGTGAAGGGAATGTTGAAACTTCCTTCCAGGTACTGGCCAACTGCACCAAAGGATGTAAAAGTGGTACTGGCTCCTGCTTGTGTAGTAGCTGCATAATAATTGTTGATGGTAAGGCTGTCGTTAGTTACAGGGAAGGTACCAACACCACTACCTGCGGAAGTAAGATTAATATAAGCACTATTTGCCTGGTCGTAGCCATACATAGTAGTTTTTACTGTACCCGGGTTTACATACGCACTAAAGCTTGCACTTGCATTTACTGAACTGATGGAGAAATTAGTGCCATCCACGGTATAGTTAATAAACTGGTTGGTAGATATGCCACAGGCGGTCAACTGGCCTGTATTGGCGATACCGCTTACAACATTTACAGTAGCAGTATTGCCCTGTTGCTGATTGGTATTGTCAGTTACTGTTACAGCAACAGATGCCGGAGGTGTGCAGGTTAAAAAGATTTGGCTGAAACTACCGTTGGTGATGGTGCTGTGATAAACACCTGTAGCCCCGGCATATATAACAGCAGTCCCCGAAATTACTGGTGTGCCACTGCAGTTTACAGCGGTGCCCTGCACTGTTATTTGTTGTATTGCCTGGTTAACGGTAGCCGTAATGTTTACATTTGTATTGGTGGTGTAAGGACCGATATTTTGTGTATAAGCAGGCGATCCGGAACAGTTATAATTACCAGAAACACTAAGTTGCAGCACTTCATTGGCAGGTACAAAAGCGGTGCCGTTGCCCAGGCTGTCTGTCATGCCGCCGCAATGCGACCATAAGTTGGTTGATGTGGGTCTGATGTCCACAAAAGTATTGCTCAGTGGTACATTGTCCTGGTTGGTTACATGCAATTGCAGGTATATGCTGCTGTTTGGTATATCGCAGTTCCAGTAAGAAAAATGGCTGGCCTGCAGGTCATAATAATTACCGTTTTTGGCAGCCGTGGCTTCTTTTATCCAGATGCCCCTGTCATCGAGGC
>JANMDL010000554.1:0-4936 GCA_031376295.1 Chitinophagales bacterium | reverse complement strand
CAATCAAAAAAATAATTACAGGTATGAAAAAAATTACAACCATCATAAGTGCCGCCCTGTTTGTAAGCACAGCCGCACTTAGCCAGGAGGTACAAACCTTTCGCTATCCCCAAAGTGCAGGTATACTGGCAAAGCCTTCACCTGGCGAAATAAAAGCCGAAAAAAGAAACGGCGAAAAACTGTCTGAACACAGACTGCCTGAATTTAAAGGCAAAGTGCCGGCCGGCATTACGGTATACAAAACATCTTATGCTGAAAATGAAGCAGCAAAACTTCAGGATGCCGCCGGTATTGTGCCCGATGCACCTGCATCCTGCCTCAATTACCAGGGTTTAAATGACAGTGAAACGGGCGTTGGTCTTACCCCGCCGGATGTGAACGGCGCTGTAGGGCCTGCCAATGTGCTGGTTTCCATCAACAATGGCATTAAAATACAAAACCTGGCCAACGGTGCCAATCAATTTACAGGCTCCCTGGCAACATTTTTTGCACCACTCAGTCCCGTATTTCCTTTTGATCCCAAAACATTATACGACCCCTATGAAAACAGGTGGATTGTAACCTGTCCTGATGCTACTACTCCGGCACAATCCCGGTTGCTGCTTGCAGTATCGCAAACTTCCAATCCCCTTGGTGCCTGGTTTTTTTATGCAATTGATGTGGACCCTGCCAACACTGCCTGGTTCGACTACCCCAGCATCGGCTTCAACCGCAACTGGATAGTGATTACCGGAAATATGTTTGGCTCCGGTGTATACAATGCTGTATTTGCCATCAATAAACCAGCAGCCTATGCAGGCACAGCCAATGTTACAAGGTTTGGCCTTGCAAGCAGTCTTGGCTTTACGCTGCAGCCTGCTCTTACTTACAACAATACTGAAAATACGGAGTGGCTCTGCAATGACTGGAATGGCAATTCGGGTGGCAATGGTTTTCTGCGCCTCTTCAACATTACCGGTACACCCGCAGCACCTGTTTTTAATTCACCCAGTGTTTTCCCATCCGTAAGTACTACCTGGAGTTCTGCCGATCAGAACATCAGCACATTTGGTTGCGGCAGTGTACGTGCCATTGATGGAAGGATGCGCTCATTGGTATTACAGGGAGGCAGCCTGTGGGCCGTACACAAAATCGGCTTACCCACAGCAGCACCCACAAGGGCATCCAGCCAGTGGTGGGAAATAAACCCGGCTACGGGGGCTGTAAACCAGTTTGGAAGGATAGATGATCCCACTGGTGCAAATATGTATTTTAACCCATCGCTTTCGGTAAATAACACCAGGGACGTGTTGATAGGCTTCTCCCATTTTTCCAGCACTGCTTTTCCAAGGGCCAGTTATACGTACAGGGCCGCCAGTGACCCGTTGAATACTTTGCAACCCATACTGGATTATCAAGCCAGTACCAGGATGGAATGTACCGGCCGCTGGGGCGATTACAGCAGCACCATTACCGACCCCAATGGCATCAATATGTGGACGCTGCAGCAATATGCACCGGCAGGTACCGGGGCCGGTACCTGGTGGTCAATGGTATGCCCTCCTGTAACCTGCCCTGCCACGCTTGCCATCAGCACACCTTCAAGCACAGCCAATATAAAGTTTGAAGTGTCGGTTAATATCGTTGGCACATCCACTGTAAATCCATCAAGCGGTTTTGTAAAATTTGATGCCGGGCAGGAAGTACTGATGAGCCCCGGGTTTGAAACCAGTATTGCAGCCGGTGCCGAATTTTCAGCATACATTGATGGCTGCGGCGGTTTGCGCATAGCCAATAACGAAATAACACGTACAGAGCCGGTGGAGATAACAACTGACATAAGGGCCACAGCATTTAAAGTTGAAGCTGCACAGGATTTCAGTATATATCCCAATCCGGCCGAAAATGTACTCAATATCGCCCTGCCCTCAAAAACAGGCAGCATTGTAAGTGTGGAAGTATTTGATGCACAAGGCAGAAAGATGAAACTGGGCTCCCGGCTGATCAGCCAGTCGGCAATTGATATCAGCAGCCTGCAAAAGGGCAGCTATTTTATTAAAGTACGCACAGCTGATAGTGAGTATCAATCAAAGTTCATTAAAGAATAAATTACGGGTAAAGAAGGGCTGCTGCACAAGTGGCAGTCCTTCTTTTTAAAACCATCTTATACCAATTGTAATTATAAAATAGCCAAAAGATAGCTTATGAATTTACAATGCTTATTATTTGCAGCCCGGAGCTGTATACCGTGTTTTAACGGGGTTGGAAAATATTGATGCTATACCGGCAGCTATTGAACAGGCGCATGAAAAATGTTTACAGCGTTTATATCTTTTATTGAGGATGATTCAGTTTTCCTGCAGCTTATGCAATGCATCCTTTTTTAAAACAAACCTTATCAATTTATATAAGCACCAAAGTACAGAAAAAACAATGAGCCCCTTAAGGTTCGATTGAACGTCCTCCGGATCATAACGGCCATGTATTCTTGTTTTTAGCAATTTATTGGAGTACGCCTGTGATAATTCTATACCGATACCAAATAAATAAAGAAAAATAAAAATAACTATATGCCGCTTTGCAAATAAAATATTTAAAAATGCCGCTGCAAGAAAATAAAAGACTGAATGCAATACCTTATCATAGTGCCTGAATGCCGAAGGAAGTTTTACCATGAACCCAATAACAGCAATGGCAAAACAAAACGATGCAATAAATATTTTTTGCCCTGTGGTAAGATTTATTTTCATACCGGAATATTATAAGATAAGATTGAACGCTGTGCAGCAACAAACCAGGTTACACTAATAAGTACAGCCAGCGGCCTGCTTGTTTTAAATCAAATATACATTAATTCTTTGGATGGGGAAACACCGGCAGGGTGTGCATTTTATTTCACATCTATTTGCATGCTCCCGCCTGGTTTTTAACCAACGGGTGAGAATTTTCCCCTTCGGTTATTGCAGCAATTTTGCAGCCGGCTGCCCGGGGAATTACAAATACACCCGGAAACACTGACATGGTAAACATTTTTTCATCTTATATTTTTTATTGAACAAAAAAGCCGGAGATGTACCTTACCAGCCTGCTGACTGAGGTATAGATTTGCAATAAAACAGTATTACCAATTTTTCCGGAGAAATAAAACATAAAAAAAACATTCCTTTAAAACCATGATATATTCTCTTACGTATTGATAATGGAACTTGTTAACAACGACTGACTATTCATTTTAAAAAATTTCCAATCAATCAATTTCATCAACTGCAAATGGGTGACTATACTCTTATGCACAAAAAACAAACAATGAAAAAAAGTATTTTTACTGCAATCGCAAGTGTAGCCTTGTACAGTGGCTTAATGGCACAAACCAACACTTTCCCCAATGGCCTGGTTGCCCTCCGGGGTACCAACAATACTGGTTCAGCACTACTCAGGGGCAGCGCAATAGACTGTCACTTCCACTTTGACACGAATGAGGACACTTATATACGCGGCGGCAAAAGCAGCTCCCGTGTTATCATCGGCGATATTGGCAGTGGTAACGGTGTATTTATTGGTGCCACGGGTATTACCACTAATGTTTCCGGTTTGCTGCAGGTGCAAAACGGACTGCTCAGTTTCAAGGGAGGAGCCACTTCGGGTGCTGCTACCTTAGCCGGAAGCCAGATTGCTTCTCATTTCAGCTTTGCTGCTGGTGAGGATACGTATATCCGTGGCGGCTTACCCAGTTCTAATGTATATATTGGCGACCTGGGAAATGCGGTGATTGTAGGCTCGGTATCATCACTGCCAGCAGGATATAAACTTTATGTTGGTAAAGGTATCCTTACAGAAAGAGTGAAAGTTGCTGTAAGTGGCACTGCCAATTGGGCCGATCATGTATTTGCTCCCGGGTACCAGCTTGCCTCACTGAGTGAGGTGGAAACATTTATAAAAGCAAATAAGCACCTGCCTGGTGTGCCATCGGCTGCAGCCATGGTAAAAGAAGGGCTGGATGTAGCGGCTATGGATGCCAAACTGCTGGAAAAAATAGAAGAGCTTACGTTGCACATGATTGAACTGAAAAAAGAAAATGAACAGTTTAAAAAACTGATTCAATCACTTTTAAAATAAAAAATATGAAAAGATATATAATCATGTCATTGCTGCTTGCAGGCTGCTCAGCACTGCTGGCACAAAAAATTGACAGCCGGGTAAATCCTGCTGTTGATAACCAGGCTTACTGGAAAAAAATGGCGGGAGCGGGGCTGGTAAAACTAAACCCGGTGGTGCCGGTAGAAAAAGCTGTTTTTAAAGGCAGTGCCATCAGCAGCCCGGCAATAGCTGTTACCAACTCAGTTGACGTTGCAATAGTAAATACTGCAGGGGTTACACAAAGTGAAAATTCAGTAGCCATCAGCCCCATCAACAAACTCAAAGCACTCAATTCAAACAACTCACAATCTGTTAGTATTTTAGGCTCCAGTGGTTTTACTACTGCTAACCAGGGAGCATCCTGGAGTGGCAGCATTAACGGTACCGGTGGAAGTAACAGCGGAGATCCTGCAACAGACATCAGCAATAACAACCGCTATTATGTGGGGTATATTACCAATGCAAGCGGCCAGGGAGTTGCTGTATCAACCAACGAAGGTGTTACCTGGCAGCCCTTTACAGTAGCTCCATTAACGGGCGGTGCCACCATCCTGGATAAAAATCACCTTTGGGTAGATAAATCCGTATCGAGTGTGCATGTAAATAATGTGTACAGCGCATGGACCAGTTTTAGTGGTACAAATAACAACCGCATCGTATTTTCCCGTTCTGTAAATGGTGGTGTCAACTGGAGTACCGGCATTAATATAAGTGGTGCGGTGGGTGGCACCAGCCTTCACCAGGGTGTAAACATCAATAGCGGACCAAATGGGGAAGTATATGCCTGCTGGGCTGTTTATGACAACAATGCCATACTAAC
>JANMDL010000551.1:0-3378 GCA_031376295.1 Chitinophagales bacterium | reverse complement strand
GGCTGGCGTACTGGCTGCCGGCGAATACGGCAGAGCCGCTGAAATTTGTTCCTTTATTGGCAGAAACTCCATTGGGAAAACTGTTTGTTTGGGAAAACAGGCTGCTGGCAAACAGTAAACTAAGGGTGCCTGTTAATATATATTTTTTCATTTTTTATCTTTTGTGTACAACTGTAAAAATGTTTGTACGGTAATAATAAATTTCTACTTGATATCTTTTGCCTGCTCAATGGCTGTTAATCTTTTCTCCTGTTTATCATTCCTTTCTTTTTCTGTAATTGTTTGTTTGTTCATTTCAATGATGTACAATGTCAGTTCTTCCACTTTAGCAAGCAGTTTTGCATTTATCTCAGCAAGGTCAATGCCGTTTTTAACCACTTCGGTGGCCGATGGTATACCGGGCAGGTGTTTATTTTTGATGATGAATTGTTCCACGTTTGGCAGTGAAGGCAGGTTGTACCCTTCTTCAAATACATAATCGGCCCAGTTGGCACTTGTTTTAACGGCTACCTTTACTTTTTCGGTCAATATGCCCTGCTCTACATAAAGCTTATAGCCAGCGGGCATGGTTACATTGCCAATTTTTACCCTTCCGTTTCCATCAACCAGCAATCTGTCTCCACCAGGGCCCGCCTGCAGTTCACCATCGGTGCGCATGGTATTGCTGCTGTAAAATGCTTTGTTGTTGTATATGCGTACCCATGTATCATCAGCCATGTACATGCCACCACCATAAGTACCGTTAAACCAGCCTCCAACGCCATAAGTACGGTGCCAGGCTGCATCCGGGTCAATTACGGTTTGCCCGTCTACCTGAAAGCCCTCATCTGCCCTTATCACTTTATCGCAATACACATTTTTTGCACCGTAGCTGCGTACCCATGTATCATCGGCCATGTGCCAGCCACCGCCATAAGTACCATTGTACCAGCCAGTAGCTCCGTATGTACGGTGCCATCCACCACCTGCATCTATTACTGTTTGCCCACCTACATCAAAACCTCCATCGGCCCTTATTACTTTATTGCAGTAAATGTTTTTTGATCCCACGCTGGTTATCCATGTGGCATCTCCCATATACCAGCCACCGCCATAGGTTTCGTTGTACCAGCCCGAATTACCAAAAGATCTGAACCAGTTACTGGAGTACACGGCACCGTCAGTAAGGAAATTACCGCCTGTAACCTGTAATTTTTGTGATGGGGCAGCAGTGCCAATGCCCACATTGCCACTTGCAGGAAAAACATTTTGTGTATATGACTGCATTGTTGCAATACATACAATGATGGTGAGTAAGGAGATTTTTTTCATTTTATGTTTTGGTTTTATGGATTACGATACCAATTGGCAGGCAACCCGGTTTAAAAAATCATGTTTGCGGTCAGTTTTTTTTCTTTTTAAGCGCAATTATTTCCTGCTGCTGCTGTGCTATCTTTTTCTGCTGGGTGGTCAACTGTTTGTTAAAGTCAATCATGTACAGCGTTAGTTCTTCCACTTTAGCCAGCAGTTTTGCATTTATCTCAGCAAGGTCAATACCATTTTTTACCACTTCTGTGGCCGACGGTATGCCGGGCAGGTGTTTATTTTTGATAATGAATTGTTCCACTTTTGGCAGCGTGGTCAGTTTATAGTCTTTTTCAAAAACATAATCCGCCCAGTTGGCGCTGGTTTTTATGGCCACTTTTACTTTTTCGGTAAGTATACCCTGTTCCACATAAAGTTTGTACCCTGCGGGTGTGGTTACATTTCCAATGCTTACAGTACTGCTGAAACTGCTGTTGCCTGCAAAGCTGTTGCCACCATCATTCTGGTTTTGTGTAATGCTGCCCCATAATTGTACTTTGCGGTAAGTATTATCGTTGTTGATGCCTACAATATTCAACCCCTGGGCAAA
The DNA here is from genome assembly GCA_031376295.1 of Chitinophagales bacterium. Lineage (GTDB taxonomy): Bacteria > Bacteroidota > Bacteroidia > Chitinophagales > Chitinophagaceae > Ferruginibacter. The sequence continues at coordinate 1,484 of JANMDL010000551.1, read as the reverse complement.
AAGACTGTTGCCTATTTTACCGTCATTAACATCACCATAAGGGGTATTGTGTACTATTTTAAAAGACACACCATCTGTAAGTTCAGTATTGCCCCTTAAAAATGCAGGTCCGGCCAGGGATGTAGTTCCGGCAAAACTGTTGCCTCCGGCATTTTCATTTTGTGTAATGCCACCCCACAATTGTACTTTGCGGTAGGTATTATCATTGTTGATGCCAACAATGTTAAGGCCCTGTGCAAAAACACTGTTGCATATTTTTCCGTCGTTTGCATCACCATAAGGAGTGTTGTGTGTTAGCCGGATATAGCCATTGGTAAAATCGGCGCCGCCAACCACCTGTAAATTGGTGGATGGGGTAGTAGTGCCTATGCCCACACTGCCTGTTGCGGGAAATGTATTTTGGGCCACAATACCGGTGAGACTTCCAGCCAGCAGCATTAATGTAATTGTGATTGTTGCTTTCATTGTTTTTGTTTTTTTGCCACTGCACTGCTTACTGCTTATGCAGGGCGCTGATTAATTTGGTAATGATGAATGGTTACTTATTATTTTAATTTATTTTTCTTAAGTTGCTTTACCTGCTGCTGCAGGGTATTTAATTTATCATTTACAGTACTGATGAGTATCTGCTGTGCATTACTGCGTTTCTCCTGTGCTAAAATATAGAGGGTAAGCTCTTCTACTTTGGCCAGCAGTTTTGCGTTCATTTCAGCCAGGTCAATGCCTTCCTTTACCACTTCTGTGGCCGATGGTATGCCGGGCAGGTGTTTGTTCTGCTGAATATATTTTTCCAGATTTGCAAGTGGCATCAATTGGTAGTTTTTATCAAACACATAATCGGCCCAGTTAGCGCTGGTTTTTATGGCCACTTTTACCTTTTCTGCCAATATGCCCTGCTCCACAAAAAGTTTGTATCCGGCAGGTGCGGTACTTACACTGCCAATGGCTATTTTGCCATCATTCTGTATCGTCATTTTTGTACTGATGGCGCTCTGGCTGTTTTCGTTGCCTGTATAATGTCCCAGGCGTATGTCTGAGTCAGTACGGGCAAAAACGGCCAGGCCCCATTTACCGGCTGAATTGTGGAGTTCCATACCATAAGCCCTGTCGAGCCACGGATAAAATCCACTGTTACGCAGCAGGGGGTCAGCAATGGGGTTGTTCTCTGCCATTACCGATCCCTTTATGTGCAGCAGTTCCAGCGGTGCAGTTGTACCTATACCTACTTTACCATCATTTTGGATAATCATTTTGGTGCTGAGCGCATTTTGTTTTGTTTCATTGGCACTGTAATGACCCAGTCTTATGTCTGATTCGGAACGTGCAAATACAGCCAAGCCCCATTTGCCAGCGGAATTGTGGAGCTCCATTCCATAGGCCCTGTCACTCCATGTAAAAAACCCTTTGTTCCGCTGCAGGGGGTCAGCAAGGGCGCCATTTTCAGCCAATACCGATCCTTTTATGTGCAGCAATTCTGATGGGGC
>JANMDL010000525.1:0-5017 GCA_031376295.1 Chitinophagales bacterium | reverse complement strand
TAATGTTGAAAACATAAGCCTTAATGTTAATTTAACATGGCAGCTATACAACGCCAGTTACCCCTGGAGATAATTCTTGTTTTTTGGAAATTCTGCTGTTCGAGTATTGGTTGCAAAACAAGTACATCCTCCGCCAAAAATCCGCTAAGCAGCACTACTGCACCGGGATTACAGGCTTTAGCAATATCCTGCAGGCTGGCAGTTATCACATTAAGGTTTATATTGGCCAATATTACGTCAAACTTCATCTCTGGCAGCAGTATGCCAGCTTTCTCAATCCTTATATTCACACATTTATTAATATGAATATTTTCGAGTGAATTGTTAACACTCCAGTCATCATTATCTATTGCCAGTATATTTACGGCTCCCATTTTTTCGGCCAGTATTGCCAGTACACCTGTGCCTGTGCCAAAATCCAGTACCGATTTTCCGGCAAAGTTAATTTCTGCCATTTGCTCTACCATCATATAGGTGGTTGCATGGTGGCCGGTACCAAAGCTCATTTTGGGTGTAATGATGATTTCATATTCAACATCCGTAATTGGCGGATGAAAGCCTGCCCTTATGGCGGCAAAATTATTTACCCTCACAGGTTCAAAACCGCTCTCCCACAGGGCGTTCCAGTTCTGCTCTTCAATGGATTGCCGGGTATAGTTCAGTTGCTGTAAAGCCATTAGTTCTTTTAATGCTGTTTCATCAAAAGCAGCTTGAGGAATAAATGCTTTCAGCCCTTCCTCCGTTTCTTCAAATCCTTCGTACCCCATTCCGGCTAAAATTGCCAGCAACATTTCCGCTTTCTCACCCACTGCATCAGCAATTGTTACCAGTATGTAATATGCCATTGTATAAATTATTATGGCTGCAAATAAAGTGTAAATAATTAATATGGGTAAACAAAAAGGTGCATTTAAAATTCCCGGGGCTGCAAATCTTCCGAAATAACTAAAGTACGAAAGAAGAATGCTGAACAGCGAGGCTTGCTCGCTGTGGCGGGCAAAGCCCCACCATGACGAACCGCAGGTGCAGAGTGAAACTTCTGTATGTGGGAACTACGAACTTATCAATCTTTTTCGCCGCTGAGTGGTCTTTCCAACCGGCGATTGAATTTACTATAATACTGTTTATCAAATTGATAACGATGGGTTACATGTAATTTTCGTTGTAAGGCAGCGCCTGCTGCATATAATCAGCATTGGCATCTGCCAGTTTATCTATTGTGTTGTCTTTTGTGTTATGCACCAAAACATTACTTTTAATAATAATGTGGCTGTGCCTGCCAAAGCACCAGAGATTTCAGGAAGTCTTTACGGTTCAAACTTATTTTTTGTTTAATCAAAGCAAAATTTTTCTGAAGGGCAAGGGTGAATAAAAAGGTTAATTGGAATCAATACCTTAAGCCACTTAGACAAGTAATTTCAATAACTCAATTTTCATTTTTCTATGATTATTGCAACGTTGTTGAATTTTTAATGTGTATGCACTGGCTGGCATTTTTCTATCTTTGCGGTGAAAGAATATTTTCGCTAAAACCGAAAAAACTACCCGCAACATATCATCACTCAACCAGCCCTTACTATCTTATTGCCAGTAATTGCCTGCCGCATGCCGGAGGTAATCTGTTAAAAACTAACTTTTACTTATAACTGATGAATAACCATTTTATAACTATCTGCATCGTACATCGTAATAAAAAAAACCTGCAGCTTCTTCATCAACTGCTTCACAACAAAGAGGGATGTGCCTGCGTTGGTATTTTTTTATCAGGAGAGGATGCTTTGCTGAAAATTCCAAAACTATCTCCCGCCGTTGTAATACTCGACATTAACCTGCCCGGCATAAATGGGATAGATTGTATAAAGCAACTGAAACATTTGTGCAAAAATACACAGTTTATGATATATACTGCCTGTGATGATAACGCTACCGTACTTGCTGCATTTAAGGCTGGCGCTGCTTCTTACATACTCCACAACAGCCCCTTGCAGGAACTGGCAGGCCATATTAAAGAACTTCACAATGGCGGCTCTCCTGTGAGCAACAGCATTGCAAGAAAGCTTATTCTTTCGCTGCAGCAACCTGAGATAAACAACCAGGGAAAATACGCTATTACAAAACGGGAAAAAGAAATATTACTGCTGCTTGATAAAGGGGGCAGTTATAATATCATTGCCGATACACTTTTTATCAGCAGCAAAACTGTGCGGAAACATATTTATAATATCTACGGAAAACTCAGGGCAAGCAATAAAATAGAAGCTGTAAACAGGTTTTTCGGCCGGAGCTGATAAATACTATATTTTCAGTATTTTTTTTATCGCATGACTGTACGACCTTTATCCTGCAATTTACGATAAAACGATAAAGTTTTTCAGCATCCTGCTGCTTTACTGTCATCATGATCAATAAATAAGTTTGCCGTATTCATGGTAGCAAGTTTATTTTTTTAAATGGCAGCAAATTCCGCAGCGGCAACCCCCTCATAAAAAGCTAAACCTGGCAGCATTTTTTCCTTTTATTTCTCACATTAAAACACAACACATCATGAAAAGAAAATTGACCAGGATGGCGGTGGTATTGCTTACCGCATTATTTTTTACCAGTACCGGCTATGCACAGAAGGCCACAAAGGCAGTTGACCTTGTAAAAAAAGCTATGGCAGCAAACAAGGTATTTGCGGCTGCAAACCCCGGCAGAACTGTATTGCCTGCCCCGCTGGGCAAAGCGATACTGCAGCAGGTAAAAGGCTACAATGTTTTTGAATGGAACAGGGAAAAATTAAATACCCTGGGCAGCGATGGTACGGCGGAGCTGGTGCTTCCGCTAAAAGGCAATTCATCGGTAACCCTGCAACTGGTGGAAACAAATATTTTTACTGCTGATTACCTGCTGGTAACTTCTGACGGTAAAAAGATGGGAAACCCCGGGGGTAAATTTTACCAGGGTATTGTTAAGGGTGATGAAAGCAGCCTGGCAGCCATCAGTTTTTTTGATGATGAGGTGGGTGGTTTTTTTACAATAGGTGGCAACAACTATGTAGTGGGTAAACTGAAAGGAACCGATTCAAAAGGCATGAATATTGTGTACCAGGAAAGTGACCTTTTAGCAAAAAACAATTCATCCTGCCTTACCCCGGATACGGGTATTCCTGAACCTGTGAGCGGCGGCACTGCTCCTGATTTATTAACAAACCGCTGCGTGAGGATGTATTTTGAAACAGAGGTTGATTTTTATACTGCTTTTGGTAATAACAGCACTTCTGTGAGTAATTATGTAACCAACCTGTTTAACCAGGTAAGAACATTGTACAACAATGACGGGATAAGTGTGGCACTTTCTCAGGTATTTGTGTGGACTACCACAGATCCGTATACTTCTACCAGCGTACCGGGAACGCTAAGCCAGTTCCAGTCTGTACGTACTTCTTTTAATGGAGATCTTGGCCAGTTGATTACTACCCGTGGCATTGGCGGCGGACAAGCGGCCGGTTTTGCAGGCATCTGTAATCCTACCATCAGCCAGCGTTTATGTGTTTCGGGCAACCTTACCACTTTTGTGCCAAACGTACCCACATTCAGTTGGGAGGTATATGTAACGAGCCATGAGTTTGGTCATTTATTTGGCTCAAGACATACCCATGCCTGTGTATGGAAGGGCAACAATACTGCCATTGATGGTTGTTCAGGTTTTGTGGAAGGCTCCTGCGCCCTGCCACCAGCACCATCAGGCGGAGGCACCATTATGAGTTATTGCCACCAGAACGTAGGCGTTAACTTTAGCCTGGGTTTTGGCCCTCAGCCTGCCCAGCTTATCCGTAATAATGTGGAAGCCGGTGCCTGCCTTGGCAGTTGCGTTTCATCCTGTGCTGCTCCTGCCGGGCTTGCAACAAGCAGCATCACTGCTTCATCTGCCACGCTTAGCTGGGCTGCGGTTTCAGGTGCTTCAAACTATACAATTGAATACAAAGCAGCCAGCTCTGCCACATGGACAACAGCAGGGACGGTTGCTGCTACCAGTTTCAGCTTGACAGGTCTTGCAGCTTCCACAGTTTACGACTGGAGGGTGAAGGCCAATTGCAGTACTGGCTATGGCCAATCACAATTTACCACGGGTGCAGCGGGTGCCTGTGGAACGCCAACTAACCTTATTGGCTATGGCGACTGCTTTTATGCAGACCTTTATTGGGATGCAGTACCTGGTGCAAGCACTTACAGGGTGGAATATAAAAGAAGCACTTCCACCACCTGGCTGCTTTCCGAAGCTGCTACACCCTTCAACAGCTCTTATATTTCTACAAATATTGGCGGCCTTCACAATTGGCGGGTTCAGGCTACCTGCCCGGGTGGTACTGGCGATTGGGCCGCAGCTACAGTAAGGATTTTTGCAGGAAGGGCTTGCTTAGACCCCAATCCGCTGCGCTCCACTGCTAAAACCAGTATTGGCAAAAGCAGTACCGGCAAACTGAAGGTAACGCCTCAACCGGCAAATAACGAAATGACCATCAGTTACCAGTCTGATGACATTAGCCCGGTAAATATTGCGCTTATCAATCAATTGGGCAGCATCGTTATAAGAAACAACACTATGGTAAACAAAGGAGCCAATACCATACGCCTGAATGTAAGCAATGTGCCGGCAGGTACTTATGCATTAAGGCTGAATATGAAAGGCAAAACTGAAACAGTAAGAATAGTAATAGAGTAACAGAACACATGCGTAAAGGGATACGGGGCGGCAAAAATGCCGCCCCCTTTTTTTTGCCATTTACCGGCGCAGCACAATATCATTTTACTGATTGCCCTGCCGCTGTTACCTTTGCAGCATGAACAGAGCCAAATTGATACAACAGGTACGGCAAAAAAAATCTTATCTCTGCGTTGGCCTGGATACTGATATGACCAAAATTCCCAAACACCTGCAGCAACAGCCCAATGCCGTGTTTGAATTTAACAAGGCCATTATTGACGCCACCAAAGATTTGTGTGTAAGCTACAAAATCAATACTGCTTTTTATGAG
>JANMDL010000517.1:0-6099 GCA_031376295.1 Chitinophagales bacterium | reverse complement strand
CATAAGGATCCTCATCCGGTATAATTTCAGGGCTTTCGTCCGGCACCAGTGGCTCTTCCGGATCAAATACAGGCATTACCTCCGGATGCTTATCCGGTACCGGCACTTCAGGTTGTTCACCTGGTTTTTTTATTGGCATCATAAAATTGATTTAATCATTTCAGGCAGTCTGTTACTGCTTCCCAAAGCAACAGCAGTTTATTATTATTAAAAATGTCTGCCCTCATTGCAGTAAATGATAGCAATCAGTTGAAGTTGAAAAAAATAAGCCGGTGAGTACTGTCATTGCATTGGCTGATGCGTATCAGTATGGCACTAAAGACAGGTATATATATTTGTAAGGATATTGCGTTGCCGCTGAAAAATTAAGGTGGCTGCATAACAATAACATTAAACCCAATAAAAATTATTTATGCTGGGAGAACTGACCAAAACGCAAATAGAAAACATACTCACCGGGCAGGTAATTGGGCGATTAGCCTGCAGTGATGGGAAACAACCATACATTATACCGGTAACTTATGCCTATGATGGAACATATATTTACGGGCAAACAAATGAAGGTACTAAGCTTAACATACTGCGTAAAAATCCATTAGTATGTTTTGAAGTGGATGTAATAACAGATATGAGAAACTGGCAGAGTGTGGTGGTAAATGGCATTTTTGAAGAATTGGATGAAGCCCAGGTGGAAAAAGCAAGGGACGTTCTTTTTAACCGGGTATTTTCATTGCTCACCAGCAGCACCATCCATTCGCATGAGCATGGTGTAACAGAAACCATAGACGACAGCAACAGGGTTAAATATGTAATGTACCGCATTAAAATTAGCAGTGTAACAGGCCGGTTTGAAAAAGATTAAAGAATTCATTTGCAAGGGGGAGAACCCATTAAAAGCCCGGTACAAACTGGCTGTACCGGGCTTTTAACTATTGTTGAAAAAAATTAGTTAATCATTCTGAACATCCTTTTCCAGCGGGGGCCGCCATCCCAACTGAACCATATCAGTGATGCCCTGCCCACCACATGATCTTCAGGTACAAAGCCCCAATAGCGGCTGTCCTGCGATTTATGTCGGTTATCGCCCATCATCCAGTAATAATCCATCTTAAAAGTATAGCTGGTTGCTTCATTACCGTTGATAAATATCTTACCATTATTCTGTTCAACTTCATTGCCCTCATACACCCTGATGGCCCTGTCGTAAATGGCCATATTAAATTTATTCAGTTGAATGGTGGCTCCCTTTTTAGGTATCCACAACGGGCCAAAATTATCGGGCGTCCAATTGGCAATGGAAGGATCATAAGGCAAAGTGCTGTTGGTCAAAATCTCCCGGGTGGTACTAACAAAGCCGGGCAATTTTCTTATTATTTCTCTTTCACTAAGTGTCAAATTGACCCTGTACATATTTTTGCCAATAGGCACAAAATCATAATATGAAGGATCTTTTTCCTTCTGATTCAGGAGCAGTCCTGCTTCAGCAAGCATCGTTTCATCCCAGGCACTGCTGGTACGCACAGTATCGTGTGTGGCGGAAGTTGGCGACACGTAAGCCGGCTGGCCATTTACATAAAGTATACTCTCTTTTATATATATCGAATCTCCTGCAATGGCTACACAACGTTTAATATAGTTCTCTCTTTTATCTACCGGCCTGGTGGTAACAGTTAAATTATCCCATACCGCCTGTCTGTCTCCGTTGTTATCTCTAATAATATCATAGTAAGGTTTTTCTGAGTCAAATTCTTTGGTTAGCGTATCACCCGCCGGAAAATTGAATACCACCGCATCGTTGCGCTTAACCGGGCTGGCAAACCAGCGAGTATATGGTATATGTATCCACTCCACATAAGATTTTTTGTTGATGCCCGGTATGGTATGGTGCATAAAAGGCATAGCAAGGGGTGTATTAGGTATCCTTGGTCCGTAAGCAAATTTGCTTACAAACAGAAAATCGTTTACCAGCAGTGTTTTTTCCATAGAAGATGTGGGAATAGTATAAGCCTCAAACACAAATGTGCGGATGATGGTAGCTGCCACAACGGCAAAAGCTGCTGCATCTATCCACTCCCTGTAAACCGATTTTTTATAATTGTTCACCACTGCGTTACCGGCATAGCGCTCATTTTTACTAAAGCCCATATACGGGAAATAGATAAAGGGTACCAGTGTGGTGGCTGCATGATGCCAAAACCCGAAGCGGCCAAAATGCTCCACAAATTTAATACAGATCCAGATAGTGATAAACTGGCCGGCAATGGGTATCAACTGTAAAAAGAACCAATACTTTTTTAATGGCATTTTTTCTACCATGCACCAGGTATTGTAAAAGGGTACAAAAGCCTTCCAGCCATCAATACCTGCTTTTTTAAACATCCCGTACATACCAATATGCCATCCAAGTGCGCCTATGATAAAAATTAACCAGCCTGTCATGTTATTATTTTTTGCGGCCAAAAATACCATAATTAACCGTTTAATGGCAGATTGGCACCCAAATGTTTTAAAATGTTTAACAATTGGGGAATTAAAACAAATTACAATATGGAAAGAAGGTAAGCATTAATTTCATCTGCCTTGTTCATAATCATCAGGTGTCCACCCTCTTTTACCGTATAATGGGGGCTTATTTTTTTGATGGGAAACATCCGGTCTTTGGTGCCGTGTATATGATATATAGCCGGAGGTTGCCAGTTGTTTTTCCAGTTAAGCACCTGGTTAATGGCCCAGTTGGTATACCTGCTGTCGGCTGTGCGGCGGTATTCAATGGCCATCCTGCGCTCTTCTTCATTGGTTACACCCAGTTTAAAATTCTGCACCGGTTCCATCACTTTAAAGGATTTAAGCGGTACCATTTTATCTAATTTAAGCCGCCCGGCCAGTCTCATCCACCCCGGCAGTTCATCAACTGATTTTATCGATGAAATGATAATCACCTTCTCTACCTCAACTAATTTGGCTATTTCGATACTCATCATCCCACCAAAGGAGAGTCCCATCAGCACCGGTTTCTCTTCTTTAATTCCCTCCAGCATCCTTTGGGCATATTGCTGTAAAGTCTCTTTTTTTTGAGGTATTTTCCATTGCAGGGGTTGCAGTACATAACCCGGCACGACTATTTTATTAAACACCCGTTCATCAGCCCCAAGGCCGCTTATACAGTATATTGTTTTCAAAGCTAAATAGTTGAAAGATCAAAGTTTTAAAGTTAAAAGTTGGGAGACTGCCTGATGGGCGCTGAACGTAGTTGACCTGACAAGCTATTTCACGCTGCATTTGATGCATTTACCCTTGCCAAGCTTCCCCACATTCTTAATTCTTAATTCTTAATTGTCCTCACCGTACATAACTCTCCACATCCTCCCTGGTAATCGTTTTTGCCGAAAGGATAATTAACCGCTCCACCACGTTGCGCAGTTCCCTGATATTACCCGTCCAGTTATATTGCTGCAGGGCGCTCATGGCCTCTTTATCAATGCCTTTTTTGGGCTGGCCATATTCAGTTGCAATAATATCCAGGAAATAATCAACCAGCAGCGGTATATCCTCCCGCCTGTCGTTTAGCGACGGTACATGTATGATGATAACCCCCAGCCTGTGGTACAAATCCAACCGGAAATTTTTATCCTCTACTTCCTTCAGCAGGTCCTTATTGGTAGCTGCTACCACCCTTACATCTACATTTATATCCTTATCGGCGCCTACCCTCGTTATCTTTCCTTCCTGCAGGGCACGCAGCACTTTGGCCTGGGCACTAAGGCTCATATCTCCAATTTCGTCAAGGAACAGTGTACCTCCGTTGGCCTGCTCAAACTTACCAATGCGTTGCTTAATGGCAGATGTAAAAGAGCCTTTCTCATGCCCAAACAGTTCACTCTCTATCAACTCCCCGGGAATGGCCGCACAGTTTACTTCCACAATTGGCCCTGAGTTGCGGTTACTTTTTTCATGCAGCCAGCGGGCCACCAGTTCCTTACCGGCACCATTTTCACCTGTTATCAGCACCCTTGCATCGGTTGGGGCTACTTTATCAATAGTGTCCTTTATCTTTTTAATAGGAGCGCTCTCCCCCACCATTTCCTGCACACGGCCCACTTTACGTTTGAGCACTTTCGTTTCAGTAACCAACGTTTGCCTGTCTAGTGCATTGCGCAGGGTTATCAGCAGACGGTTTAAATCCGGGGGCTTACTTATATAATCAAAAGCACCCTTTTTTACTGCCTCTACAGCAGTATCAATATTACCATGACCACTTACCATTATCACTGGTACATCAGGATTAATCTCCCTCGCTTTTTCTAAAAACTCTATCCCGTCCATCTTCGGCATTTTGATGTCGCAAATAACCACATCGAAGGCTTTTTCTGCAAATTTCTTCAGCCCCTCTTCCCCATCGCCTGCTTCATCAATTTTATAGCCTTCGTAACTCAGTATTTCGCCCAGCGTTTTGCGGATTGCCCTTTCATCATCAATAATTAAGATAGCTGCCATATTTTTTAACATTTTTTTTTGTGGAGAGTAAGCTAAACTGTATCCTGATTGTATCAAAAATCAAAAATAGTACTTTATGCGTTTACAAACTGCAATACTTACTGCTGCTGCTTTGGCCATCAGTTGTCACCAAAGTTCAGGCACTGCGCCAGATGTCAAAAGAAATGTTAACCCACAGCAGGCTGCTGCAGCTGAAAACCCTTACCCAACCATTGTTGCCATACCCCTGCCAGGGGGATTTACCCGCCAAAAGGCCGATAGCGGCAGCTTTACTGCCTGGCTGAGAAAGTTGCCTTTAAAAAAAGAGAAAGCCGTTCACCTGTACAACGGGCAGCTAAAAGCTAACCAGGAAGCTCAGTTTGCTGTGCTGGATGTACCCACAGGCAATAAAGACCTGCAGCAATGTGCAGATGCTGTGATGCGCCTGCGGGCTGAATACCTGTATGAACAGAGCCGGTATGCAGAAGTTATTTTTTGGGATAATGAGGGCCAAAGCTACCCCTTTGTAAAACCTTACAACAGGAACAATTTCGACAGGTACCTGCTGCGTGTTTTTGGTATGTGCGGCAGTGCTTCACTTGAAAAGCAATTGCAGCCCGCAGCCTGGGCAAACCTGCAGCCCGGTAATGTGTTGATAAGAGGTGGATTTCCCGGCCACGCAGTAATGGTAATGGATGTAGCAGAGAACAGTGATGGCAAAAAAATATACCTGCTGGCACAAAGTTATATGCCGGCACAGGACATACATATACTGCTGAACCCTGCAAATAACGATGCAACTGCCTGGTATGAAGCAAACAACAACGAAACCATCAATACCCCGGAATGGACTTTTAAACAACAGCAGTTAAAACAATGGTGATATACTCAAAAAAACTGTCAGCAACGGCAATTAATCGTTTTTAAAGCAGATAAACTAATACAACCCTTCACTTTATAATGGAAAGGTAAGCAGGCATATTTGTTTGACCCTGAGTAGAATTACCTGTTTTAATGTCACATTTACAACACAGTATTTTCCACAAAAAAGTCCCCGTTCTGCAAAGCAAAACAGGGACATATATTTTACAGCAAATAATTTACTGCTTAAAAATCAGGCTTTTAGTAACCCATACCGCCCATATCAGGAGCGCCATGGCTGTGCGGAGCTTCTTCCTTTGGCTTGTCGGCAACCACACATTCGGTGGTAAGCAGCATACCTGCAATAGAAGCAGCATTTTCCAATGCTACACGGCTTACTTTAGTTGGATCAATAACACCAGCCTTAAATAAGTTTTCGTAAACCTCAGTTCTTGCATTAAAGCCAAAGTCACCTTTACCCTCTTTTATTTTCTGGATAACGATAGAGCCGTCAATACCTGCGTTAGAAGTAAGACAACGGATAGGCTCTTCCAGTGCACGGCGTACAATAGCCATACCTGTTTGCTCATCAGCTATCTGTCCTTTTACTTTAGCATCGAGACTTGCTACTGCACGGATGTAGGCAACACCACCGCCTGGTACAATACCTTCTTCCACAGCAGCACGGGTTGCGTGCAGTGCATCATCCACCCTGTCTTTTTTCTCCTTCATTTCCACTTCAGTTGCAGCACCTACATACAGTAC
>JANMDL010000514.1:0-7790 GCA_031376295.1 Chitinophagales bacterium | reverse complement strand
TAAAGCATTTGCAGGTGAATACGACGGTATTCCCATCATTAAATATGAGGCAGCATTATATGGCGAAGTGCAAAAACCCGGCCTTGGCCCGCTGCATACCGAGTTTGACGGTAAGGGTAATGCCTATACTTCTTTTTTTGTATCCAGTGAGGTGGTTAAGTGGAATATCAAAGACTTAAAAGTGCTGGATCGGGTACCAACTTATTATTCTGTTGGTCACCTTTGTGTGCCGGGTGGCGATAGTAAAAAACCTTCGCCCAAATACATGATTGCCTACAATAAAATTACCAAAGACCGCTACCTGCCAACCGGGCCGGAGTTATCGCAAAGCGCACAACTGTATGATATCAGTGGAGATAAAATGCAGTTGGTACTCGACTTTCCCACCATTGGTGAGCCGCACTATGCACAGGCGGTTCCGGCAGATGTAATAAAAAATAAATCGGTTAAGTTTTTTAAAATTGAAGAAAACACAAACCCTTATGCTGCAAAAGGTGAGGGCATGAGCAAGGTGGTGAGAGAAGGAAATAAAGTGCATGTGTATATGACATCCATCCGGTCTCACTTTTCGCCTGATAATATTGAAGGCGTAAAAATGGGGGATGAAGTATTTTTTCATGTTACCAACCTTGAGCAGGATTGGGATGTGCCGCATGGGTTTGCCGTAAAAGGTGCCATCAATGCAGAATTGCTGATTATGCCTGGTGAAACACAAACATTAAAGTGGATACCGGACAGGGTGGGAATATTTCCTATTTACTGTACCGACTTTTGCAGTGCGTTGCACCAGGAAATGCAGGGCTACGTAAGGGTATCGCCTGCCGGCAGTGCGGTGCCGCTCAGTTTCAGTACCGGTACAAATGTGGCTAAAGCGGATAGTGCTAAAGGAAAATAAGTATATAGAGCCGTATGGTTTATGGTTACAAGCTGTGGTACCCGGAACTGTCGTGCCGGCAATGCGCTGTAAACCTGTCCTAACTTAAAATGTTATGTGCAGTATTACAGGCAACAGCAAACAATCATCCTGCGGCTCTTTTTAATTCAATACAGGTAAAATGAAGCATAACAGTTTAACTGCAGCAACAAGGATACTGCTGGTTTTGTGCGGTGTGGCACTTATAGCCGTGTTATATGTACCCATGTGGCGTATTGACCTGGATGCCCCTCAATATCCCGAAGGGTTGAAGCTGCTAATTTACGCAAAAAAAATTGGTGGTAATGTTGATATCATCAACGGGCTTAACCATTATATTGGAATGAAAACCCTGCACGATGCTGACTTTATTGAGTTTACTATACTGCCGTATATTATTATCTTTTTTACTGCTGCTTTTATTCTTACTGCGTTGATGGCAAAAAGAAGGGTACTTAATTTACTTTTTTTTCTGTTTGTATTATTTGGTGTGGTGGCTATGGTTGATTTCTGGCGGTGGGAGTACAACTACGGCCATAACCTAAACCCCGATGCTGCTATTATTGTACCCGGCATGGCTTATCAGCCTCCGTTGATAGGATATAAACAGTTGCTCAACTTTGGCGCTTATTCCATGCCTGATATTGGCGGCTGGATATTTGTTGCCGTTGGCACTTTGTTGCTGGGGGCGGTAGTATTGGAGTGGAGGCGCAGCAGAAAATTAATCAGGAGTAATAAAGTGGTCATTGCTGCAGCCGGGCTGCTCATGATTTTTTTTCTTAACAGTTGTAATACAAAGCCGGAAGCCATACAGGTGGGCAGGGATAATTGCAGTTTTTGTAAAATGACCATAAGTGATAACAGGTTTGGGGCAGAGCTGGTAACACAAAAGGGGAAAATATACAAGTTTGATGATATACATTGCCTCGTTTCTTTTTTACATACTGAAAATGGCGTTAAGAAAGATAAGGCAGCCATCTACTTTACAGATTTCAGTAATGGGCATACACTTATTAATGAGGGCAATGCGGTATTCTGCAAAAGTGATTTGCTCCAAACCCCAATGGGCGGGCATATTGCAGCTTTCAGCAATACAGACAGTATGAAAAAAGTGGCAGCACAATACAGTGGCAGTATGGTATTATGGGAGGAAATAAGCAGATGAAAGCCTGCTTACTGATATTATTTTTTTTCACAGGTTCTGCTGCAAAATGCAGCACACTGCTTGTTGGTAAGAGCAGTGTATTTAAAACAATAACGGCAGCTTTGGTTGCTGCCGGTGATGGTGACACGGTGCTGGTGGAGCAGGGTGTGTATAAAGAAAAAAACCTGGTGATCAGTAAGAAAATTATCTTGATAGGACTTAATTATCCTGTGCTTGATGGTGAAAAACTGTATGAAATAATTTCGGTAAAAGCGGATGGTGTGGTGGTGGATGGCTTCAAAATAGTTCATTCAGGTGCTTCAAGTGTGGAAGATTTTGGCGGAATAAAAATTTATAACAGCCGGGACGTAGTTATTCAGAACAATATACTGGAAGATACTTTTTTTGGCATTTATACAGATGGTGGCAACAACTGTATTATTCAAAACAATCAACTTTCGGCTTACAATAGTCAGGAGCAGCAGAGTGGCAATGGCATACATTGCCGCAAAAGCGACAGCCTCCGCATCATCGGCAATACCATTAGCGGCCACAGGGACGGTATTTACTTTGAATTTGTCACCAACTCTGTTATCTGGCGCAACACTTCCAACAAAAATATCCGTTACGGGCTGCACTTTATGTTTTCGCACAATGATGCTTACATCAGTAATATTTTCAGCAGTAACGGGGCAGGAGTGGCTGTAATGTACTCACACGGGGTAAAAATGTTTCACAATTATTTTGAAGAAAACTGGGGTGATGCGGCTTATGGCATTTTGCTGAAAGACATTACCGACAGCTATATTGACGGCAACAGTTTTAATAAGAACACGAGTGGTATTTACATGGAAGGTGTAAGCAGGATAGACATACAGCGGAATGCCTTTGTAAATAATGGTTGGGGCATGAAGATACAGGCCAGTTGTATGGATGTAACAGTAACCAGGAATAATTTCAGCGGCAACACATTTGATGTGGGTACCAATGGCTCGCTGGTACTCAATACATTCAATGGCAATTACTGGGATAAGTATGAGGGATACGATTTAAACAAAGACAATACCGGTGATTTTGCATACCGGCCGGTAAGCATGTATTCGATGATTATAGAAAAAAATCCTCCTGCAATGCTGCTGTTCAGAAGTTTTATCACCACCCTGCTGGATAAAACAGAAAAAGTAATACCAAGCCTTACGCCGGAAGATTTAAAAGATGAGTTTCCCGTGATGAAGAAATACAGCAGTTGGTAATTGCCGTGGTATACATTGGGTTTTTAATGCGGAAAAATGGGTTAAAATTTATTTATGATTATTGCGAGTAATGTATCTAAAAAATTTGCAAAACTAAAGGCACTTGATAACGTAAGTGTTACCTGCAACCGCGGTGAGTGCATCGCATTAATTGGCCCCAATGCCAGCGGCAAAACAACATTGATCAAAAGCATGCTGGGCATGGTGGTGCCAGATAGCGGTTTTATTACTTTTAACGGAAATAATATTCTTCACCACTGGCAATACAGGGAGCAGATAGGCTATATGCCGCAAACGGGGCGGTATCCTGATAATATGACCATTGGCCATGTGCTTGCGATGATGAAAGACATAAGGGGTAGCGTTACTGCACTGGATGAAGAGCTGGTGGAAGCGTTTGAACTGAAGGCGCTTATTAACAAAAGAATGAGAACACTTTCGGGCGGTACAAGACAGAAAGTAAGTGCTGCACTGGCTTTCTTATTTTCGCCGCCTGTATTGATATTGGATGAGCCAACTGCGGGCCTTGATCCTGTTGCATCTGAAATACTCAAGAATAAAATTACAGCAGAAAAAACCCGGGGTAAACTGGTATTGATAACATCACATGTGTTAAGTGAACTCGACGACCTGGTGAGCCAGGTAATTTATATGCAGGAAGGGAAGTTGTTGTTTCATAAAGCGATTGAGACTCTGCGGGAGGATACAGGTGAGGAAAAACTGGCAAAAGCCATTGCCCGTGTAATGACAAAAAATCAGCAATGAAAAAAATCATAAAATATGTAATGGCCGATATACTGCGCAACAGGATAATGCTGGTATATACTGCTGCATTACTTGTTGCCTCATTCAGTGTATTCAGCCTGGAGGATAACAGCAGCAAGGGATTACTCAGTTTGCTCAACATCATCCTCATTGTGGTGCCGCTGGTAAGCATTATTTTTTCTACTATCTATGTGTACAACAGTGCAGAATTTATCGAACTGCTGGTAAGCCAGCCACTCAGGCGTAAAACTATCTGGCTGAGTTTGTTTGCAGGCCTGGCCGGGGCATTTGCATTGGCTTTTTTTGTGGGTGTGGGCATACCGCTTTTGCTTTACCAGTCCAATGCTACAGGGTTTATTATGATTGGCGTTGGAGTTTTACTAAGCATCATTTTTGTAGCCATTGCAATGCTTGCTGCTGTAAAAACCAGGGATAAGGCCAAGGGTATTGGTGTAGCAATTTTATTGTGGCTGTACTTTTCACTGCTGTTTGACGGGTTGGTACTCTTTCTGTTGTTTCAACTGTCAGATTACCCCCTGGAGAAAGCGATGATAGGTGTAAGTGCACTTAATCCTGTTGATTTGAGCAGGATACTGATTTTGATGCGGCTGGATGTTTCGGCAATGATGGGATATACCGGCGCTGTATTTAAGGATTTTTTTGGCACCGTTACCGGGATGATATTTTCTTTGGGGATATTGATGCTTTGGGCATTTCTGCCGCTATTGCTTTCGGTACGCAGGTTTAAAAAAAAGGACTTGTAAGAAAGTAGCCCCGGATACAGAAAAATTAAAACGAGCACATGAAAAGGGACATCAGGAACAGGGATGATATTGAGGTGCTGATCAATACTTTTTATCAAAAGGTAATTGATGATGCACTTTTAAGCCCTGTGTTTACAGATGTAGTAAAGATTAACTGGGTAAATCACCTCCCGGTTATGTACGACTTTTGGGAAAACACCCTTTTTTATACAGGTAACTACGATGGGAATCCGCTGGATACACACAGGCGGCTGCATCAAATGACAACATTAACCACCGCACACTTTAAACAATGGAATTTGTTATTTGAAATTTCTGTGGATGAATTGTTTGAAGGCGAAAAAGCATCACTTGCCAAGCAGCGGGCAGTGAGTATAGCGGCAGTGATGCAGGGCAACATTCAGCTGCAGGAATCAGACTCAAAAAAAGTTTACTAATACCCCCTCAAAAAAAAAGCAGGACCTTTGTCTTGCTTTCTTCTTTTATAGATTTTAAAACGGGCTTATTTTTTGGGCGGTAATAAAACCGCATCTATCACATGTATGATGCCATTGGAAGCTGGGATAGAAGCGACGATGGTGGCTGTTCCGTTTACCATTATCTTACCATCTTTTTTGCTGATGCTGATATTGCTTCCGTTTACCTGTCCCAATGACTGGCCATCCTGCATTGACTCGGCTTTGTACACACCTACCGAAACATGGTATTGCAAAATGTCGGCAAGGTCACTTTTCTTTTCAGGTTTCAGCAAACCATCCACGGTTCCTGCAGGCAGTTTGTCAAATGCGGCATTAGTGGGGGCAAACACAGTAAAGGGGCCTGCATTACTGAGGGCATCTACCAGCTCGGCCGCTTTTACTGCAGCCACAAGTGTTGTATGATCCTTGCTGCCTGCGGCTACCTGAACCACATTTTTTTGAGAGGCATCATCCTGCACACCCGACTGGCCGGCTGTTTTTTCTGCTGCCGCAGGCTGCGAATCTGTAGTTACATTGTTGTTGCTGCAGCCTGTTGCGATGCACAGGCAAACAACTGCAACTGCTGTTATTTTTTTTAACATGTAATTATAGTTTTAGATTAAAAATATGATAACGAAGATATCTTTTTAAAAAAGGGAATTTTGTGACTGGAATCATATTTGCGGGATGTTTATCTTTTGGCGGCTGTAGTTTTTTTTTTGCTGGTAACAGTACAAAATCTGTGTGCATAATACCCAGAATAGCAAGCCGCTGGCAACCATCAGAATGGCCAGGTTTTTT
Organism: Chitinophagales bacterium; assembly: GCA_031376295.1. Taxonomy (GTDB): domain Bacteria; phylum Bacteroidota; class Bacteroidia; order Chitinophagales; family Chitinophagaceae; genus Ferruginibacter. The sequence goes on along the minus strand of JANMDL010000514.1, from coordinate 1,692 downwards.
AGCCCGGATTTACAGCTGGTTGCAAAATTTGGATTCAATATTTAACCTGGCAGAATGAGTACAGCAGACACAGCAACCAGCAGCCCGGCGCATCACCCTGCCATCAGGATTGCTTTAATGCTGTTGCAGAAAATTGTTGTTGTGTTGTATATTTTGCTTTTTCAAATACAGTAATTTACCTCATCTAACGGCAGCAATCGGCCACATACTTCCAAACGAATCCTTAACGCCGCCGTTTCAGCACTATCCTGAACAGCCATTTTTGTTACGACTGTTGAACCCGCTGCAAAAAGAGGCTGTTCCCGTTTTTGGGAAACAGCCTCTTCATAAAATTTCCTGAAAAATACAGATGAATCACAAGATTAGCAATACACTATCCGGCTTTACCCGTATTACAGATAATCAGGTTTTACACAAAAGCCAGGATCATATATAATTCCATTACTTCCGGTACATACATACCCATCGCAACATACAGGCGGGGGGTCGTCACATCCACCGCCACCACAAGGCGCACCCGGAGGGATACATTTTCCTCCACCAATTAAGGCACCGCCCCTCAATTTTTTCATTTCTTTCCTGGACATTTTTTTTCCTGGTTGATTTATTTTTTCCCTCATAATTGTACTGCAGTTTTATGTATCAAAAACTGCCAAAAATTTTAACCCTGTTAAAAATAGTGTTAACCCAGGCCTTATCAATAACACTCTGCATACATGCAGGGTTTATTGGTATAAACACATTGTGTGGCATCTCCGGCACAGAAATTTTCTGATGGATCGGTCCAATGGCATACATAAATAGATGACGACCCCGGCATACCACATTTCCAGTAAGTATTGTAAAAGGCTGTTTTACCACCTGTAATCTGTTTCATTTGTAACCTTGTAAGCTCAATGGCTTTTTTATTTTGGCTTTTTAACATGATACAATCGTAATTTTGTGAAATAAATAAAAGAAGTACTCAGCATTGTACAGATTCTGCACGATGCCCTGCTTTTTGCTGATACAGCAGAATCATAGTAAGAAGGCCAATTTTTTAATTACTAAGTGGCATCCCGTACCCAAAACTGTATCAGCAATCAGTCAAATTCTGATTGCTGTTGCAATCCATCCCTGTTTCTATCAACACTTACACCCGGATAAAGCGGTTGTCAACAACCCTCTCCGGTTTTACTACAGTAATAATTGGGGGCCGAAGGATCGGTGGCACTGCATTCGTAGTAAATGGTGCCGAATTTACCACCTAATGTATAAAGGCAACGCCAGATGATACTGCCATAGCTTTGCAGCCCTCCCTTTAGTGCTTTCATTTCATTTCTGGATAATTTTTTTCCGGGATTGTTCTGATTTTTTAACATTGATTGGTTGCAGTTTTACACGAAAACCGCTTAAATTTTAATGATTATTATTATACCTGTTTCCATGAACTTTCATACAGACATTGCCATCCTGAATGTTTCAATTTAATTACCTAAATTGCAAATGCTTATTTTATTTACCGGGGAGCGTTATAAAAGGGGGGTTCTGTTTTTTTAGTCAGACGGGCTTACGCTGATTAATGTAAACACATATTGATATTTTCTGAACTAAAGTTGAGCTATTTTTTTATAAAAACCTGAAATTCAGGGGTTGTAAAATACAACCTTACCGGCACTGCAGAACCAGTTGACAATTCATAAAATTATAAAC
>JANMDL010000492.1:0-18519 GCA_031376295.1 Chitinophagales bacterium | reverse complement strand
CGCTGGCTGCAACCGGCGTGCGCTGCACCGCTGGCTATGTCTCGGCAGGCACATGCAGCAGCTTGCCATCTGTGGAGCAGCAGGCTGCCGGTGCACTGGTAAACACGCCGTTGCCAATTGGCCACCAGCCCTGCCAGGTTTTAGCATTGTCAGTAGAATAGGCCCACCAGTAACGTTTATCCATGCCCTGGCCAAACAGGTATATTACATCGCCGTTTATTTTAGCTGCTGCTGCAAATCCCGACATAAAGCTTCCAACGGGTACCTGTTTCCATGGTGCCTCCCCATCGCTGCCACTGTTGTCAGAATAGGCCCACCAGCATTTGTTGTCCATACCCAGCCCGAAATAAAAGGCTTCATTCTTATCCAGTGTTAACGCTGCCGCAGGGCCCGATTTAAAAACACCATCTCCTATTTTGTTAAAACTCTTCCACTCACCGGTTGATTTTTTAAATTTCTTCCTGAAAAATTTATCCACGTTGGCTCCCCGCCCAACAACCGTATAATCTCCCTGCAGGGTTTGCCAGGCAGCCAGTTGTACATAATTTTGAAAGTCAGTGGTCACACTGCCTTCTATCAGGTACCATCCCGATTCTTCGTCTTCCCCATTGTTAAACTTCAACTTGATAGGTATTTTTTTATCGGGATGGCCAATCAATTCCGGGATAGTGTAGGGGCCGGCCACCCGCCAGCCCACAAAGTCGTCACCATCAGCAAAAAACGCAAGCAATGGTATACCGCTGAAGATGGTTATCAGCACATTACGGGTAATACCATCCACCACCACTTCTTTTATAATATCTCTCAATGAGTCAACAGGCAGCGCTGTAAATTCATTTATATCAATTCCATCACCATTGCCAATGGCACGTATGGCATCCCGCAGGCGGGCATTCACGAGGTCTTTCAGCCGGTTTACAAATTGTTTCCTTGCATCTTCCATTGACTCTGTGGAGGTGGACATATCCTCTTCAAAAGCAAGTACCAGGGTGGCAATGGCGCAGGATGGTATCACCTGCGGAAACAGAGAACCTGCATTAATGGTTGTTTTCCATTCACCAATTTCGGCAGGTATCAGCAGCGGGGCTTCGTCAGATGTCTCATCGTAAGAGTCAGGCCCGAGGTTACCGTGCCGCCCCGAAACAGATGCTACATGTATAAAACTTTCATCCGGTTTAAAAGGATTCAGGCAGGTGCCATCCAGTCTGAAACGTACTACCCATATATACGGTTCATCAGGCGATGATTCATTCTGGATAAGAATGTCGAATGTCTTTAGCTTCAATTTAACATTTAACAGTTGCATAAAAAAGGTTTAATAAATGAAATAATAATTGTGTAATGCAATCATCAGCTTTCTGCGGCAGCGGGGCGCATTGCAATGACACTACCGGTATCCCGTTGGGCCGCAGTGAAAATTTTTGCATGTCACTGATCTATCCGGAATAAAATTATTTTATCTCTTTTTAAAAAAACGAGTTCATACAGCCTTCGGTGTAAATAAGTTATTTAACGGCATAAAAAGCACAGGAAAAAAATTACCACGATTAATCAGGCTGCAGTATATACCACAAACTGGTAAGTGAGAAAAAAAATACAATGGAGCAATAAACTGTATTTATTGTATTAAAACAGTTCTGGCAGAAACTGTGTCTTTCTTGCCGGTAACGTCAATAAAACCAGGATGATGGCGGTATTCCCTGCTCAGGGATATTTATACACAAAAGCAATCCTTTTTCTTTCCTGTATGCTAAAAAACGGGTAACTGTAAGTCTGGTTGATAACAGTTAACCTTCCGGCAGTATCGTACTGGTTGGTAAATGTATGGCTGTAGTTGCCCTGGTTAGCAGGAACCTGGCCCGGCTGTAAAGCGTTAATGCCTGATAAAGCATTTTTTGAATATTTTTTCACTGCCGAAAGGAGGCGGTCAGCCCTTTGCGTCCGTCCCGGATCCAGCAAATCAAAATCAGTATTTCCATGAGTGAAATAATAATACAACGGATTGATACCCGTATCATAACTGCTGGTAAATATGTACAGGCCATTGCTGAAATTATACCCCGGACTGTCATCGTAAGCCATTGTCCAGTTAAGTGTGTTGCCGTTATTGTCTTTTGTGTTGCTGCGGCATGTAAGTGAATCTCTTGAAAATACGGAAAGGGTTCCATTGATCAGCCTGTATCGCTTTGCCCTGTCCTTTACTATTACTCCGGCATCCTGGAAAAGGGTGCTGGTAATAACTACCGGAATTCCATTGCCGGTATAAGTAACAGATGAGTCGCTTACCAATATTCCATTTACATAATTATTAAATATAGTTTCGGTCAGCTTGCCGTCATTATACTTCATAACAGCAGCGGGCAATGTATCTGCACCATTGTAATAATAAGAAACACCCTGTGTTGCTGCATTAGGAATATTGTTCCAGTTCCTGCCAACTGTATAAGCCAGCCTTCCTGTAATATCATAACTCAGTGTAATCTCTTTTGTGGTATCGGGCCTGGAGGGTAGCTCAGTGATAAGGTAAATCCGGGAAAGTAATTTACTGTCGTTGGGGCCGCTCAATGCATTGTTATTTACCGGGCCGGGGGCAATATCCTGCAGCCGCTGCTTATTACAGGCTGCCAGCAACATCAATATAGCCATCAGTATAAAATTGCAGTACCCCTTTTTCATACATTCATTTTTGTGCGTTTAAATAGCTGCTATGTACAGATTTGTCAATAATGATAAACAAATCCGGTCAATTCCTTCTTGCCACTACTATCGTATTCTTAAATTTCTTTGTCTTCCCTTTCAGGTTAAATATCTCGGTATAAAGTACATAAATGCCCACCGGCAACTGCTGGCCCTTATCACCCAACCCATCCCAGCGGTAACTGCCTTTTATACCACAAAGCGCATTGCGCTGCAGGTAGCGCACGGGCCTGCCCGCAGCATCAAAAATGGTGATATTGGCAATGTAACCAGGCTCCGGAAAACTATAGCCCACCGTAGCAAAATCATCAAAGCCGTCATTATCCGGGCTGAATATTTCGGGTGTAACACTTATTTCACCCTGTACGCCAGCATCAATGCGGTACTGCGAATTTTTATACGTGGGCGTACCGTAGCCTGCGCTGGTAGCAGCACTATGCCAGTTTTCTGCCTGCTGTGTGGCTGCACCGTAATCTATCCGCTCCAGTGCTACACCCTCCCTGTCATCAATCAGTTTAAAGTGCCATTTTTCGCTGTATTTCAATTCATCTGTAATTTTTCCCTGCTGATTAAGTATAATCACAGTGCCCTCATCATCGTTAAAAGAAGGCATGCCGCTTACCGTAATAAAAGCATCGGGGTTTTGAAAAATGTATTGTGCTTTTACCAAAGCCTGGTCTTCTGTAATCACTAAAAAATCTCCCGGAAAAAGCAGGTAGCTATCTGCAAAAAGTTGTTTGATACTGCTGATAACACCGGTTGAATTTCTGTTGGCAATGTATAATTGCTTAAGGTCAGCTATCTTATTGCTGCGGTTGTATATTTCCACATAATCTGTTCCGCCGGGCTTGGGGTTAAACAGTACTTCGTTGATGATGATGCCCAGGCTGTCGGCAATTTCGCTGATGCCGAGCCTTGCTGTTTTGCTATTGCCAATGAGGTTACCGGCACAATCTGTAACCGCCGTTACAGTAATGGTATACACTTTATTACGCAGGAGCGTAGTGCTGAGTTTCAGGTTCACTTTATCAAATACCGGTTGTACTGCCGTTGCAGTTTGCGGCACACCAATACCATCACTGATGCTGTAATTGGCAGCAGTGGCTCCTTTGAGGCTGTCGAGCGGCTCATCAAAAACAAGGCTCACATTTACACTGTCCACTGCAAATGCCCTTAGCAACCGGGGAGCTGTTTGATCGGCATTGGCCGCATCCACCGAATTTTTTTTGCCGGGCGTACCACCATTTATATCCACACTTGCCGTCCAGTTACTCAAACCGCTGCAGGCATTTTTTGTATCAATCATTTCCATTGTCCAGCCGCCATCTTTTTTCAATTCGTTTTTGTACCAGGCATCGGTATAACCTACAGCATGAATAATTTTGTTTTGCGGCGAACGCAGAAAAAGTACATCACCTGCGTTATCAAGACCGGGGAAACTGGTAACTGAAATAACCGGGCCATAAACTAGCAGCGCTGCTGCTGCGCTTCCTGTGCAAACAATCACCACACTATCAGCCTTTAAATTATAGTTAGGCATGGGGCCACTTTGGCCTGTAGCATCACCTATGCGCCAGCCTGTAAGGTTGATAGTGGCACCGGTGGTATTGCGCAGTTCAACCCATTCGCTGTTGGGCAGGCTCAGTTGCGGGGTGGGGTCGGCCATTATTTCATCTATCACTACATCATTACGGTTGGCTACCTGTGCTTTTGCGGCTGAAACAAAAAACATTAACCCGGTGAAAAGCAGGGATACACAACGTTGCATTACAGTTATTTTACACTAAAATATAAATTATTTGCCGTAATAACCGTTTGTAGTTATTTTTGTAAGGATATGATAATGACAAAAACAATAAAGCATACCAATAAACATTCCGCAAAAGGGAGGGGTTGATGCTTTATTGATAAAATAAGTAGAGGCCTTCCAAAAATTGGGAGGCTTTTTTATTAACTTTAAAAAGCCCTTTTACAAAAGGGTTCGGGGGGAAACAAAATGAAAGTTGCAGTAGTAGGCGCTACCGGTTTGGTGGGCACAAAAATGTTACAGGTACTGGCAGAAAGAAATTTTCCGGTAACGGAGCTTTTGCCGGTTGCATCAGAAAGGTCGGTTGGCAAAACCATTGAATTTAAAGGTACGCCTTACACCGTGCTGGGCATGCAGCAGGCCATAGATGCAAAACCGGACATTGCCCTTTTTTCTGCAGGTGGCAGCACATCATTGGAATGGGCGCCCAAATTTGCCGAAGCAGGTATAACCGTAATTGACAACTCAAGTGCCTGGCGCATGGATCCGGCAAAAAAATTAGTAGTACCGGAAGTAAATGCACAGGTGCTTACTGCGGCAGATAAAATTATTGCCAACCCCAACTGCAGCACCATACAAATGGTGGTGGTACTTAAACCATTGCATGACAAATACGGCGTTAAGCGGGTGGTGGTAAGTACTTATCAGAGTGTAACCGGCACCGGTGTAAAAGCGGTGGAACAAATGATGAACGAGCGCAGCGGTATTGAAGGCGCAATGGCTTACAAATACCCTATTGATATGAACGCCATACCACAGATAGATGTGTTTACAGAAAATGGCTACACCAAAGAAGAAATGAAGATGGTGAACGAAACCAAAAAAATTATTGGTGATGACAGCATCCGGGTAACGGCCACCACCGTACGCATACCCGTAATGGGCGGGCACAGCGAAAGCGTAAACATTGAATTTGAAAATGATTTTGACATTGACGAACTGCGGCAACTGCTGGCTTCTTCTCCTGGCATTGTGGTACAGGACGATGTAGCTAATTTTATTTACCCCATGCCGCTTACGGCACACGAAAAAGATGAAACATTTGTTGGCAGGATACGCAGGGATGAAACCCAGGCCAATACGCTTAACTGCTGGATTGTAAGTGATAACCTGCGCAAGGGCGCTGCTACCAATGCAGTGCAGATTGCAGAGTATTTGCTGGCGAATAAAATGATTTAGCCATTTGTACTGTTTGCCGGTTTATAAAGGGCCGGCAAACATTTTTTTGAGCGCCATAACCTTAAATCTGCCCGATATGAAAATAGAGACTGGATCCGAAGTCTGCTTAACTTATCACCATTTTTTATAATGGCTTGCCTGCATATGGCCAGCTTTAATAAAAATAAATTGTTTAAAAAGCCCGTCATTTGTAAGTTGTATCAGTAAAGTGCATATTTTTATAGCCATAACACTTTATATACCCGGTAAATTAACCCTTATTGAAATGCAAAACAAAGCAGGGATATTACTTTTATTTTTTTTGGTTTTCACATCCGTAAGCCTCCACGCCCAGTACAATGATAACCTCTTTATCAACAGCGGGGATTTAATCAGGCAGGGAGCAAAACTTCATGAAGAAGGTAAGTACGGGGAGGCCATCAGGCTTTATAAGCAGATACCCCGCAGTGATACCAACTATGCCGATGCGTTGTACGAGTTGGGCTACAGTTGCAGTGCTGACTCCCAGTATACTTCAGCAGTAAATTATACACTTGAGGGAATGCGACTTTTTCCGCACCTGAAACAAAAATACACCCTGGTTGCTGCAAATGCATTAGACAATACGGGCAAATCTGCCGATGCTATAGCACTATATAACAGTGCTGTGGCCGGGAACCCCAATGCCGCTATTCTTTATTTTAACAGGGGTATCACTTATTACAACTTGAAGGATAAGGAAGCTGCACGAAATGACTTTGAAAAATGCCTTTTAACGGATCCCTATTATTCTTCTGCACATTATTTCAGGGGTGTGCTGTATCTGGAAGAGGCTAAACTGGTGCCTGCTGTACTCGCCTTTAAAACATACCTGCTGGTTGCCCCGGACGGCAAGTATAAAAATAAGGTCATCACTTTACTCTCATCTATAGCCAGGGTTACAGATGAAATAACCGGCATTCTCAGTAAGAACCAGCAGGCCGGCAGAGATAATTTCAGCCCGGTACAGGAGATACTCCTTTCTAAAATAGCATTGGACAAGCAGTACCAGCTGAAAGCAGCACTGGAAGATGTTATTGTACGACAACTGCAGGTAATTGACGAACAACTGAGGTACATTGCTGCCGATAAAAGTTTTGCTATGCAGTATTATGTGCCGCTTTATGAAAAAATTTTCAGTGAAAACAATTTTGAACCGATGATCTTCACCATCTTTTCGGGGCTTGAACTGGAAAAAGTAACAGCATGGAACAAAAGCAATAAAAAAAAATCGGATAATTTTATTACCAGTGCTGTTGAATATCTCAGCCTGATACGCAGCACAAGGGAACCCGACAAAAACAAACGGACGGCTTCCACTACGTATTATTTATTTGAAGAAGGAGAGTTTACCGGCAAAGGGATACTTACAGATAAAAGTAAATCTCTTTATACAGGGTCCTGGAATTTTTACCATTTAAACGGGCAGGTAAAAGCCAGGGGGCGCTTTAATGAGGCAGAAGAAAAGCAAGGAGAGTGGCAATATTTTTATGAAACCGGAAAAATCAAGGAAAAAACAAATTATATTAATGGCAAAGTTAACGGACTGTCAGAGGCATGGTATGAAAACGGTAACCGGTGGCTGGTTCAGCATTATGCTGACGATGAACTGGAAGGAAGCCAGGCAAGCTATTATTACAATGGCAATATGCATATTTTAAATAACTATAAAAAAGGTAAAAAAGAAGGGAGCCAGAAAGAATACAATTCAAAGGGATATGTTTACTATACAACAAGCTATTCGGATGACAAGGAAAATGGCCAGGTAATAACCTATTTTGAGGGAGGACAGGTAAAGGAAGAATTTGCTTATCAGAATGATAAAAAAGAAGGCACCTATAAAAGCTATTTTGAAAACGGTAAAACTGATACAGAAGGAAAGTTTGCTGCTGACAAAAAACAGGGGCTTTGGAAAAGTTACTATGCCGGTGGAGCAGTAAAAGAAAATACAACCTACAAAAACGATGAAATAACCGGGGAATTTACAATGTATTACGAAAATGGCAATCTCAGCCGCAAAGGAAATTATACCCGAAAAAAAGTTGACGGTAAGGTGGAGGACTTTGATGACGATGGCAAACTGTACAGCAGTGCCCTGTATGATAATGGTAAACTGAAGGAGATTGTTTTTTACAACAAGGCGGGGCAGGTTATTTCTTCTACAACAACCCGCAAAGGAGCTGCAAATATAACGTTTTATACCCCTGAAGGTATTAAGGAAAGCGAAGGGAATTATGATAAAGATGGACAGAGAAACGGGGTTTTTACTGAATACTTTGCATCGGGGAAGGTGCTCAGTAAAGCCGGTTACAAACAGGGACTTGCAGAGGGCGTATCAACAGAGTATTATTTCACTGGCCAAACAAAGGCCGAAAGCAATTATACCGGGGATACGGAGAATGGCGAATCAAAAGGATATCATTTTAGCGGAAAGTTGAAATACCATGCCTGGGTAATTAATGGAGAACTGCAGCAACACAGGGTATTTTATAATGGAATGGGAGATGTTACCAGCAGGGAGTATTACCTGGATGGTGAACTTTCGGGCTACCTTGATTTTTTTAACCCGGGTGGCAAACGCAGTTTTGAATACAGGTACAAAGACGGCTGGGTTGAGGAATTTAATCAGTTTGACAGTACAGGCAAACTGATGTGTGCCAATAAATTTGAAGAAGGAAGCGGCCCGGTAATAACAAAATACAATAACGGAAGTATACTTGGACAGGGAACTTATAATAAATACATGCTTACCGGCCCTTATAAATTCTTTTACCCCGATGGCAGTGTAAGTACAAGTATGTTTTATAAATACAATGAGGCCGACAGCTTTTTTAAAAGCTACTACCCCGGGGGCAAAATAAAAGCTGAGGGAAGGTATATTAATGGGAAAAAAGAAGGCGTTTGGAAAACTTGGTTTGAAAACGGACAACTGGCCGAGGAAGAATCTTTCGTAAACGGCAATCTTGATGGCGAAGACAGGGTTTACAAGCCTGATGGCAAATACGACCGGATAGTTAATTATAAAGCCGGCAGTATTGATGGTGAATATAAAATCTGGGGCGACAGCAGCAAACTTGCAGTTATCCTCCTTTACAAAAGGGGCATTATAAAAGCGTATACTTACCAGGGCCGTGATGGAAAATTAATCCCTCCTGTTAAAATTGAAGCTCAAAGCGGCTTGTTAACCGCCTATTACAAAAATGGTACAATAAGTGCAGAATTTACTTTTACCGACAATGAAATGCAGGGCATACGCAACCTTTACTATTCCTCAGGCAAACCTTATTTAACCGGCTTTAAACAATTTGGTTTTGATGATGGCCTGAAGAAAACATATTACCCTGATGGAAAAATATGGAAAGAGGAAAATTTTATACTGGGAGCAAGGCACGGCAGCAGGAAAACATATTATCCTGGCGGAAAAACAGAAAGTGAAGAATGGTATTACGATGATGAAGAGCATGGCATCTTCAGATATTTTGATGAGGGTGGAAAATTAAAACAAACAAGAACTTATTACTATGGCGATTTACAAAATATTCAGTAGCCCGTTTTTACCGGGTTTGCTTGCTGCGGCACTCATGGTATGCTGCAGCGCCAGCGCACAAACCCCAGATGAGGTTAAAAAAATATTCCCGGGGCATGAAGCAGTATTTTTGCAGTACAGCAAGGAGGTGAGGTTTTTTATTAAAGACGATGTACCAGTAGCAGAAACAAAGCAACTGAACGAAATGATGGTGCTTTCAGAAAAAAATGCAAGCCGTTATTCGAGGTACAATGTTTACCACAGCGGGTATAATGAGCTGACTGACCTTGATGCATATACAAAAATACCCGATGGAACTAAATATAAAAAGCAAAAAATAGGCGACCAGAAAACAAGCAGCAACAGCAGTAATTCAGTTTTTTATGATGATGTAAAAGAAACCGTGTTCGATTTTCCTGGTCTTACCCAAAATGCGGTAACACACCTGGAATACACGCAGTTTCACAAAGATCCGCACTTGCTGCCGCAGTTTTATTATTTCCCTTCCGTACCCGTGCTGAATCTTTCTTATACAGTGGTGGTGCCCGATGGCATCAACATTAAATACCTGGTTAAAAACGACCCCACCGGCCTGCTGCAATTGACCACTGAGAAAAAGAAAAAAAGCACCGTCTATACATGGCGTGCACAGAATTACAAAAACCCTGATGCGTTTGGGGATGCCCCCGATGAACTTTATTATGTACCGCATATCATTGTACATATCACTTCTTATGAAGCAAAAGATGGCCTCCAACCTTTTTTAAACAACCTGGACGAGTTGTACAAATGGAACTCGGCTTTTACAAAAGAACTGAATATAACCCCCGATGAAACACTGAAAAAAATTGCAGATTCGCTGGTGGCGGGCAAAAAAAACGAAACAGATAAAGTAAAAGCCATTTTCGGCTGGGTTCAGCAATCTATCAGGTATATAGCATTCGAAAATGGGCTGGAAGGTTTCAGACCAAGGCAGGCTGCCGAAATATGCCGCAAACGCTATGGCGACTGCAAAGACATGAGCAGCATCATTACACAAATGCTGCGCATGGCAGGCCTGAAAGCATATTATACCTGGATTGGAACAAGGAGTATCCCTTACGACTATTCAGATGTACCGCTTCCTATTGCTGATAATCACATGATAAGCACTGTAAACCTGAACGGGCAGTGGTATTTTCTGGATGGTACTGACCCTAATGCAAAATTTGATATGCCGCCCAGCAGCATACAGGCAAAAGAAGCCCTGCTGGCCATCAATGAAAATGAATACAAAGTATTGAGGGTGCCGGTAATGGCTGCCGAAAAATCGTTGGTTACCGACAGCACTTTTATAAGCTTTACAGATGATGGTATTAAAGGCTACGAATCCGTGACTTACAAAGGCTATTTTGGAGAAGATATTTACAACAACCTCATGTTCAGAGACCAGGCAGGAACAAAGAATTTTGTAAAAACAAAAATGGGAAAGGCCAGCAATAAATTTATCCTTGGAGAATATACCATCAGCCGGACAAACCCTGATGAAAACATAGCAGCTATAACTGCCAGTTTTGAAATACCCGGCTACGGCAAAAAAGTTGGCAATGAATATTATATTAACCTTAATCTGGAAAAGCTGTTTGAAAACCAGGTAATAGATACCGCCAGGCGGAAAGTGCCAAAAATGTTCGACTATCAGTACACCATCAGGCAATACCATATACTGGAAATACCCAAAGGTTATACGATATCCTATAAGCCGGCTGATTACAGTACCGAAAACAGTATGATAAAATGTAAAATCACGTATGAAATTAAAAACGATAAGATTATTGCTGCGCAGGAAGTGCAGGTAAAAAAACTGATGATATACCCTGCTGATTTTGCTGAATGGAACAGGGTGATGGTGCAAATACAGTCACAATACAAAGAATCCGTTTCGCTGGAGAAAAAATAATTTTTTAAATACCAAATAAGTAACGATGAAATCATTAAAAATAATCAGCCTGGCAATCATGCTTTGTACAGGCATTGTATGTGCAGCACAAAGCCCGGCAATAAACTGGAGCCGCAATCCTGTGCTGCATACTGTAAAGCCCGGGTTTGCAAAAGAGAGTGCCGTGGTACTGGATGACCTGCGCATACACGAATACAGGCCCGACGAAAAAAAAGGGCTTATTGTTCATATCAGCAATTACAAACTGATTAAAATCAATGATGACAAAGGGGTGGAAATGTACAATAAAATGTATATTCCGGTGCCTGCCCAAGGCGAAATAACTGAAGTAAGGGCAAGGGTAATAAGCCCATCTGGCAAGGTGACAGATTTACCCGAACAAAAAATACTGGATGTGGAGGAAGAAGGCAGGCGTTACAAAAAATTTGCCTTTGAAGGTGTGGAGAATGGCTGTGAAATTGAGTACTTGTACATTATGGAGAAGGAAATGTATTTTTTTGGACTGGAAATGTTTCAGAACTCAGCCTCACCATCAGAAAAAGTAAACTTTATTTTATCAGTACCCGAACACCTGCTGTTCAGTGTAAAAGGCTATAACGGCGTAAAGGTTACCGCTGATACCATTATCGGCAAACAACGAATAGTTACTGCATCTTGCAGTGATATTACAGTGCTGGAAGATGAAAAATACGGGGAACGTACCCCGCTCCTCAAGAATGTTCAGTACAAATTATCCTACAACCTGGGAAAAGATAAAGATACCCGCATGTTTACATGGAATGAACTGGCTAAAAATGTATACAGCGCTTACACCACTGCTTCCGGCAAGGAGGAAAAGGCTGTGGAAGGGCTGGTAAACCAGATAAAAACGGACGGCAATGCTACAGAAGAGCAGAAAGTGGTTGCACTGGAAGAGTATCTTAAAACAAACATTAATATTGATAAGAATGCCATTGGCGAAGATGCCGGGAAAATAGAAAAAATTGTTAAAACAAAAGTTGCCGGAAATGATGGCTTTACCAAACTCTTTGTTTTAGCCATGATAAAAATGGGCATCCGGTATCAGTTGGTCTACCCCAGCAAGCGCAATGATTTGCCCCTGGATGAAAAACTGGAAAATTTCCGGATGGCAGATGACCTGCTTTTTTATTTTCCCGAAACAGGCAATTTTCTTGAGCCGGTAAACCAGATGATGCGCTATCCTTACGTAGATCCTTTTTTAGCCGCCACAAAAGGATTATTCCTGCGCCCAACTACTATCGGCAGTTTTAATACAGCCATAGCAGCATTTGATACCATTCCTATAAAACCATGTGAAGCGAGCAATCACAATATGAATGTTTCTTTGCGCTTTAATTCCACCATGGACTCCGTGATACTGCACAGCAAACAGCAACTGCTTGGGTATGGTGCAACTTACCACAGGCCCGCTTATAGTTTTCTTGATAAAGAAAAAGCAGACGAGTTTACATTGAGCATCATTAAAGCTGTGGCAAAAAGTGAAAACATAAGCAATGTTAAAGTGGAAAACAAAGCCATGGGTGATTTCTTCCTGAACAAACCCCTGAACATTGAGGCTGACATCATCAGCAGCGAACTGGTAGAAAAGGCCGGAGGAAAACTACTGATAAAAATCGGTGAAGTTATAGGTCCGCAGGAGCAGATGTACCAGGAAAAGCCCCGCCAGCTGCCAATTACGATACAGTACCCGCATGACCTTGACAGGGACATTGAGCTTGAAATTCCCGATGGATACTATATAAAAAACCCGGAAGCAATAAACTTTAATGTTACTGATTTACCCGGAAGCGCTGCAACAATGGGCTTTATTTCAACCTATACATTAAGTGGAAACAAATTGCTGATAAAAATACATGAATTTTATAAGCAGGTAAATTACCCTATTTCTGTTTTTGAGGTATTTAAAAAGATAATCAATGCAAGTGCCGATTTTAATAAAGTGGTATTAATCATGGAAAAAAAGAAATAGCATTTATCAACTCATCATAAAAATGCCTGCATGCAAACTTATACATGCAGGCATTTTCTATTTTGTTACATTTACACTATCGTCCAGGTTTCTCTGCCTCTTAATAATTTATCCAGATCGCCCTTGCCTTTTGCCGCAATTACTTCTTCAATCTGCATGGCCATTACATCCTCATAGCAAGCCCTGTCTGCCTGGTAAAACACACCAAATGGCCGGGGGAAGTG
Source organism: Chitinophagales bacterium (assembly GCA_031376295.1). Classification (GTDB taxonomy): domain Bacteria; phylum Bacteroidota; class Bacteroidia; order Chitinophagales; family Chitinophagaceae; genus Ferruginibacter. The sequence continues at coordinate 5,139 of JANMDL010000492.1, read as the reverse complement.
TCCTGATTTAGAAGGGTCGTCAAACAGTCTTACCAATATCTGTGCTTTATAAAAATCATTTTCATCGTGTATCCACAAGTCATCGGCACTTACGCCATCGCCCAATGTTACCACTACAGGTTTCAATCCGTCAATTTTGATTCCCTTGTTCTGCGCAGCACCAAATATCAGTGGCTTGCCCTGCTCCAGAAACAGTGCCTCTTCCGGCTTGCTGCTTTTTTCGGTAAATATCTCAAAAGCGCCATCATTAAAAATATTACAGTTTTGGTATATTTCTAAAAATGAAGACCCTTTGTGCGCCTGTGTGCGCAGTAGCATCTGCTGCAAATGTTTTACATCCCTGTCCATACTGCGGGCAATAAAACTGGCATCAGCACCCATGGCCAGTGCCAGTGGGTTAAAAGGATGATCTATACTGCCATACGGCGTACTCTTGGTAACCTTGTTCTCTTCGGATGTGGGTGAATATTGCCCCTTGGTAAGCCCGTAAATCTGGTTGTTGAACAGCAGGATATTTACATCAAAATTGCGGCGCAGCAGGTGAATGGTATGGTTGCCACCTATACTCAGGCTGTCGCCATCACCGGTAACAATCCATACGCTCAGGTCGGGCCGGGCAGCTTTAAGGCCACTTGCCACCGCAGTAGCACGGCCATGAATGCTGTGCATACCGTACGTATTCATGTAATACGGAAAGCGGCTGCTGCAGCCGATACCGGATACAATAACAATGTTTTCTTTGGGAATACCCAGCGTTGGCATCACTTTTTGCACCTGTGCCAATATGGAGTAATCGCCGCAGCCGGGGCACCAGCGTACTTCCTGGTCGGTAGAAAAATCCTTTGCTGTAAGCGGAGGGGCTATTGTATTGGTATCCATTTAATCAATCTTTGTATCAAAGTTACTATAAGTTGCAAATAAAACCACAGCCTGTGTATTCAGGAGCTGAATAAGTTATGTTAATTCATATACAAGGCGGGCGGGGTTCGCCCCGCAATTATGAGGCAGGCTCATTCAACGCCTCCCAGTATTCAGCCGCCCTGCGGGTATGCGGTACCACAATGGTGCCACCCACAATATTGGCTACGGCAAATACTTCATACATCTCTTCAGTATTGATACCCAACTCATGCGATTTGCCAAGGTGGTATTTAATGCAGTCGTCGCAGCGCAGCACCATACTGGCAACAAGGCCGAGTAATTCTTTGGTTTTTACATCCAGCGCACCTTCGGCATACGTATTTGTATCAAGGTTCCACAGGCGCTTTATTACCAGGTTGTCCTTGCTTAATATCACTTCGTTCATGCGGGTACGGTAATCGTTAAATTCTTTCACTATTTCGCTCATAAAAAATATTTAAGGCGTAAAGTTATACCATTTACCGGCATCAATAACCAAGCATGCTAATCGGATGAAAAGCTATTGAGTAGTGTTACACAAGAGTTATCAATTGCCACTAAAACACAGAAGCACTGTTTTTTGTATTTTTCTGTGATTCAGTGCTTCTGTGGCATCCTGAAAGATGCGAAGCAGCGCTATTCACTTAATAACTACGCTGACACTACCAGCAATTGAGTGAAAATTTCCTGTGCTATAAAGCTGCTTTACCCCAGACCAAAATTTTTTGAATTTGGCAAATGCTGAAGGCATTTTTTGCTGCTGGAAAAAAATGGGGTTAATTTGGGGCATGAACAACTGGGTAAAAAGATATGCAGGGCCACTTTCGCTGATTGCAGGAATTGTCATTGCAGCCTGGATGTACTTGGGTAACCCGTTTGGAGTAGATGTAAAAGCCAAATTGGTATTGTCAATTGCTTTTTTGATGATAACCTGGTGGGTGCTGGATGCTATGCCGCTGGCCGTGGTGGCGCTGGTGCCGCTGGTGCTGTTTCCCCTGCTGAATATCAATAACATCAAAGACACGTCCAAAGCCTATTCCGATTCGGTTATCTATCTTTTTATGGGTGGCTTCTTCCTGGGCCTGGCCATTGAAAAATGGAACCTCCACAAGCGGATTGCACTCAATATTATTAATATTACCGGTACCAATGGTAACAATATTATCCTGGGTTTTATCCTGGCATCAGGGGCGCTGAGCATGTGGCTGAGCAATACCGCTACTACCATGATGATGTTTCCCATTGCAGCTTCGGTTATTCATGTAGTTAACAGTCACGGATCTCAGGAAGGTAATATCAAAAATTTCTCCCTTACGCTGATGCTGTCTATTGCTTATGCCAGTAATTTTGGCGGAATTGCCACCATCATTGGTACGCCACCCAATGTGGCCTATATCAGCCACCTGAAAGAACATTATAACCAGACTGTCAGCTTTTCTAACTGGGTGCTGGTATGTATGCCACTTTCCATTTTACTCCTGCTATCACTCTACTTAGTAATGGTTAAATGGCTATATCCCAATCATATTAAAGACAGTAACGAAGGACGTTTTTACATTAAAAGCGAATTGAAAAAAATGGGGAGCCTTTCCCGCCAGGAAATAAGGGTACTGATAATTTTTTGCACCACTGCTTTTTTATGGATTTTTAAGGATATTATTAACAGTCAGCAAAATCTGTTTCAGTTAGATGATACTATTATTGCGCTTATTGGCGCCATCAGCCTGTTTATTGTACCCAGCGGCGCATCAAAAGAAAAGCCCGAAGGCAGGTTGCTCGACTGGGAAGACACCGGTAAAATGGCCTGGGGAATTCTACTGCTGTTTGGCGGTGGTATTGCCCTTGCCAAGGCATTGGAAGAGGCCAAACTGATAGAAAATCTGGGGCAGTACATTGCCGCCTATGCCACCGGCAACACCCTGCTGCTGATATTTTTAATTACACTTATTTCGGTTTTTTTAAGTGAGGTAATGAGCAATGTGGCCCAGGTAATTGTAATGGCGCCGGTAGTATCGGCCATAGCCGATGCCATGCACATGAACCCCCTGCTGCTGGGCATACCTATGACGCTGGGAGCCAGTTGTGCCAGTATGCTACCCATGGGCACTCCACCCAATGCCATCGTATTTGCCAGTGGCCACATCAAATTAAAGCAAATGCTGCGCATTGGTTTTGTACTCAACATTGTGTGTATTGTACTCATTACCCTGTTTTGCTGGCTGCTGCTGCCATTAGTAGTAAAATGGGTGTAAAACAGCTCATTATATTTACAACAGGCTGGCTTTGTAATCGCTGTTGATACGCCTGATATTTTTATAGGTTCGTTTTATTTTTTTAGCACCCGAAAAACTAACTTCTAATTGCAGCGTACTGCCGGGCTTTTGCGCCAGTTGCAGTTCAGCAGGGCCTTGCAGCAATATTGCTTCAAAGCTGTTATTGTAGTCGGTTGTTGTAATATCTGCCAATACCAGTTTGCTATCCCTTAATCGTTTTATACCATTGCTCACTTCATACAGTTTATACTCCACCATGCTTATGATGGGGTTGGTTTTTTCATCGGCACAATACACCGATACAGAAAAGCCACCGTTCTGCTGCGGCACCAGTTTGAGCCGCATATCGGTAAATGACCCCAGGGCAGTGTATGGCTGTTTGCTGAAAGTTATTTTTTTAACCGCCAGCATCCGTTTGGCAAACAGGCGGTGATAATCGTAAGATACCGTGGCATAGCCCTTATCGCCCCAGCTTTTGCCCCAGGAGTTTTTTATGATAAAGCCATCCCGGTTGTACCCTACAATAGTAATGGCATGGCCTTGGGCCTCCACATTAGTTACATAGCGCCAGGGCTTGTCTCCTTTAGGGTCAAAATAGCTATCAATGGTATTAAAAACGGTATCGCCATATTTAGCCCTGAGGTCAATAAAACTGGTAATATTACGGCTGCTGTCCATAAAGCCACCCACGCTATCCGGGGTGATAACCAGCCCCCTTCTGGGTTCCCAGTTAAACCAGTAACTGTTTACATAATAGCCAATACCAATTGCTTTTACCCCTTGCTGTAACAAGCGTTTTATATTGTCAATTTCAAGTCCGGCATCAAATTCGGATACTTCACAATCGGCTGAGTCTACATAAAACTTTACTTTTTGCCTGTTCATTATCATACTTACCGGTCCGGTTTGCGACTCTCTTATCACCTGTACTAAATTATGATCGGTATCTGAAAAGCCTAACTGCTCTGGATTATAGGGCATCTGGCTTTCCTGCAGCACGCCGTATTTGCTCATCGTTTGCGGGTAAAGGTTAATGCGGCCACCCTTATCTACCGGGTCGGCACTTTGGTATTCCAGCATCTTTAAGCCGGCATATATGTGTTGCTCACTCAGGTCGGAAGCTATGCCTGCAAAGGTTTCTAAGCAGGCTGCCACGGCAAAACCACTACAAGTATTGCGCCCACCCTGGTTTTTAACCGGCGACTGGCTGTTTCGGTAATCCAATACAGCGGGCTGTGCCAAAAGGGTAAAAAAAGCGAGGCAGCTACTCAAAAACAGTCCTGATTTTTTCATGTTTCAATTTTCGGTGTAAATGTACACCAGTAAAAAACAAAGGAAATACCCGCCGCACGGTATATATTTTCAAATTATTGCTTACCTTAATCCCTTATTACATTTTTTAATCAAAAAAACGTAAGTATGATTGTTATTGCTTTGTATGCGCTTAAGGGCGGGGTTGGTAAAACAGCCAGTTGTGTAAACTTTGCCTACCTGGCTGCAAAAGACGGGTATAAAACACTGCTGTGGGATATTGACCCGCAGGGCTCCACCACATTTTATTATAAGGTAAAGCCCAAGGATGCTACTGCCATTAAAAAATTGGTAAGTAAAGATGCCGACCTGGGCAATGCCATTATGGGCACCAATTACGAAAACCTTGATATTATTGCTGCCGACAACTCTACCAAAAGCTTTGATACCATGGTGGAAGAAATGAAAGGTTCAAAAAACAGGCTTAAAAGTGTGCTGAAACAATTAGACGGCGAATACGATTTTGTGTTTATTGACTGCCCTCCGGGGTTTTCGGCGCTTTCTGAAAATATTTTTAATGCATCAGATATTGTGCTGATACCGGTAATACCCACCACACTCTCGGTACGTACATACAATATGGTAAAAGATTATTTTAAAGAAAGGGACCTGGACAGCAACAAGATGATGTGCTTTTTTACCATGACCGACCTGC
>JANMDL010000488.1:0-23187 GCA_031376295.1 Chitinophagales bacterium | reverse complement strand
GGCCAGCAGGGTGGTGGCAATTTTAACCGTGGTGGTCAGCAGGGCGGTAACCGTGGCAATACCGGTCAGCAACAGGGAGGCCAGCAGGGTGGTCAGAGCCGTAGTGGCCAGCAACAGCCGGCTCCTGCCCGTGGAAGGTTTACCGTACAAAAAGCAGGTGCACCAAGGCCGGCCGACAAAGAAATAGATCAGAAAGAAATACAGAAAAAAATACAGGAAACACAGGCAAAACTTGCCGGTTCCAGCGGACGTGGCAAGAGCCTGAAAGCCAAATACCGTAAAGCCAAAAGAGAAGAAATGGCTGAGCAGATGGGCAATGAAAACAGGGAGGATAATAAACTGCAGGTAACCGAATTTATTTCGGTAAGTGAGCTGGCCAGCCTGATGGATGTAAGCTTTGCCGATGTTATCAGCAAGTGTATGAACCTGGGTATCATGGTATCTATCAACCAGCGCCTTGAAGCCGATGTGATTGAACTGGTAGCAAGCGAATTTAACTTTGACGTGGAGTTTATTGGTGTAGATGACCAGGCAGAACTGGATGAAGAGGAATTGGATGATGCAGAAGAAGACCTTGAGCCAAGGGCACCAATTGTTACCATTATGGGACACGTGGATCATGGTAAAACATCGCTGCTTGACTATATACGCAATACCAACGTAATTGCCGGTGAGGCTGGTGGTATCACACAGCACATTGGTGCGTACGAAGTAACGTTGAAAGACGGGCGGAACATCACTTTCTTAGATACACCCGGTCACGAAGCCTTTACGGCCATGCGTGCCCGTGGTGCAAAGGTTACCGATATTGCTGTGATTGTAGTAGCTGCTGATGATGCGGTGATGCCGCAAACAAAAGAGGCTATCTCCCATGCGCAGGCAGCAAGTGTACCCATGATATTTGCCATTAACAAAATAGATAAGGATGGAGCCAATCCTGAAAGAATAAAGGAACAGCTTTCGGGCATGAATATACTGGTGGAAGACTGGGGCGGCAAGTTCCAGAGCCAGGAACTGAGTGCCAAAAAAGGAGAGAATATTGATTTGTTGATGGAAAAGATATTGCTGGAAGCAGAAATGCTGCAACTGAAAGCAAATCCGGACCGCTTTGCCAATGGTACTATCATAGAAGCCTCTTTGGATAAAGGACGTGGATATGTGGCTACCATACTGGTGCAGAATGGTACGCTTAACCAGGGCGATATGATTGTATCCGGTCAGTATTTTGGTAAGGTAAAAGCAATGTACAATGAGCGTAACCAGCGCATTGAAACAGCACCGCCATCCACACCCGTACTGCTGCTGGGCCTAAATGGTGCACCGCAGGCAGGTGAAACATTTAAGGTATATGAAGATGAGGCAGAAGCAAGGGAAGTGGCGTACAAACGTGGTCAGATACTCCGTGAGCAGGGGATGAGGGCCAAAAAGCACATTACTCTGGATGAGATTGGACGCCGTTTGGCATTGGGTAACTTTAAAGAGCTGAATGTTATCATTAAAGGTGATGTGGATGGATCGGTAGAAGCATTGAGTGATTCATTGCAGAAGCTGAGTACACAGGAAATTGTAGTTCGTGTTATTCATAAAGCAGTAGGTGCCATTACGGAAAGTGATGTTACACTTGCCGCAGCATCGGATGCCATCATTATAGGCTTTAACGTAAGGCCATCACTGCAGGCAGCACGGCTTGCAGAAAATGAAAGTATACAGATAAAACTGTACTCCATCATTTACAATGCCATTGAAGAGATACGCAGTGCCATGGAAGGTATGCTTGAGCCATCGGTAGAAGAGAAAATACTTTCCAACGTGGAAGTGAAGGAAACCTACAAATTTGATAAAGCAACGGTAGCCGGTTGTATGGTGATAGATGGAAAAATTACCCGGAATGCCAGAATACGTGTTATCCGTGATGGTATAGTGGTGTATCCTGTGGGTGAAGGTGCATCGGCAGAGCTGGCATCGCTTAAGCGTTACAAGGATGATGTGAAGGAAGTACAGAACAATATGGAGTGTGGTTTAAGTGTAAAGAATTATAACGATTTAAGGCCAGGAGATATTATTGAAGCATTTGAGGAAGTGGAAGTGAAGCGCACCCTGTAATTTTTTTACAACAGTATTGAGATAATGGAGAATAAGTTTATCAGCAGGCAGTCGGCAGATGGAGCAGTAACAATCACTTACACAGGCAGTGCAGCGCAAATGGCTGGTAAAGTGAATGAGTTTTTTATCAGCCGGAATTATAAGCTGAAATCCGGTTTGCCGGAAAACGGGGTGTATGAATATGGCAATTATACCATGCGCATCCTTTTTGGTGCATTTGTAAAGTACTTTAAGGTGAATACAATGGTGAGCCAGTCGGGTGAGCAGGTGACCATTTCAGTACAAAAAGGGCATACGGGAATGTCTGGCGGCCTTATTGGCATGGCCAAGCTTAACAAGGAATTAAAACGTATCGGCGAAGCAATGGAAGGCCTTGGCGAAAATCTGGGCATGTACAGTACAAAGTAAAAGCCATCTAATGTTTTGTTAAATGACAGCATCGGAACCGCCGTTAAGCCGCAGGCACCGTATTTTTGTCGTCAATTGAATTTTATCATGAAGCATATTATACTCAGTTTATTAATTACTACAATTACCACCGCCGCTTTAGCGCAGCCGGGTAAAGTAATTGCCGATAAGATTGTGGCCGTTGTAGGCGACAAACTTATACTTAAAAGCGATTTAGACAACAGTCTTGCAGATATGCAGCGGCAGGGTGCAGAAATTCCTGCAAACGGAAGGTGCCTCACACTGGAACAGGCCATGGGCATCAAAGCCCTGGTGCTGCAGGCCGAAAAGGATTCGCTTCCTGTATCGGAAGAAGAAATAGAAACTGATATTGACAACCAGATACGCTACTTTATCAATGCCTACGGCAGTAAAGACGAGCTGGAACGTATTGCCGGTAAAACAATCTACCAGCTTAAAGAAGATTTTAAACAAGGTTTCCGTGAACGTAAACTTGCAGGTGCCATGCGCAATAAAATAGTAGAAGGCATAAAAATAACACCCAACGAAACCAAGGCTTATTTTGACCAGATACCCAAGGACAGCCTGGCATATTATGAAAGCGAAGTGCAGATAGGTGAAATAGTAGTATACCCCAAAGCCAGCCGTGATGCAGAGGAATATGCCATTGAACAACTTAAAGAGTACCGTACGCAGATAGAAAGCGGCAGGAAAGATTTTAAAACACTGGCCACGATTTACTCAGATGACCCTGCTGCTAAAGAAAATGCGGGGCAGTATGAAATTAACCGCAACCAGAAAGACCTTGATCCTACCTGGCTGGCAAAAGCATATACTTTAAAAGAAGGACAAATATCAACACCTTTCAAAACAAAATTTGGATACCATATTATACAGCTGGTAAGCCGTGCCGGTGATGATGCCGTGGTGCGCCATATTTTAAAAATACCGCAGATTACAGCAACCGAAATAAATGAAGTAAACAACAAGCTTGATTCTGTAAGGGCCAAATTATTAACCGGGGTGCTTACATTTGGTGAAGCAGTGGCTAAATACAGTAATGACGATGCGAGTAAATTTACCGGCGGGTTGAAGCAGTCGAAAGACGGAGATACTTATCTTACGATTGATGAGTTGGATGCCAATATAGTAGCTTTACTGAAAAACCTTTCGGTTGGCCAGTATTCGCAACCAACGGAATATGCCGATGAGCGTGGCAAAAAGGGGGTTCGGTTTATTTATTTAGTATCACGTACTGAACCGCACAGGGAAAACATGAAGGATGATTACAATAAAATATCCCTTCGTGCCATTGAAGAAAAGAAAGCTGCTGCACTGGAAAAATGGTTTATTCAAAAGATTCCAACTTATTACATTATGCTGGATGAAGAGTTTAAGACCTGTGAGGAAATGCAGAAATGGGTAAACCCTGCAGGTGCATCTGCAAAAAACTAAATTGGAGCAATTGCCCTGAAGCAGGGCGAAAAATATACAGCCCGGGCAGGTAAAAGATTTATCATCAGTAAATCATTTATCCTGCCCGGGATTAGTTTTGATGAAGATTGACAATAAACTGAAGGTATTTTGATAGAAAAAAACAACATAATTTACAAAGAAGAAAATGCTTTGCTTGTTGGCGTAATACAAAAAGAGCAAACTGAGCTGCAGGTAAATGAGTACTTAGACGAACTGGCTTTTCTGGCCGATACCGCAGGGGCAACAGCAGTAAAGCGTTTTACGCAAAAACTGCAGCACCCCGACAGCCGCACTTTTGTGGGCAAGGGTAAGCTGGAAGAAATAAAAAACTACATCAGCCTCAAAGGCAATATACAATTAGTGATTTTTGATGACGAATTAACCGGTTCGCAAATACTGAATATTGAAAAAGAACTCGGTACTAAAACCATTGACCGAAGCGACCTGATACTGGATATTTTTGCCCGCAGGGCTAAAACGGCACAGGCCAGAACACAGGTGGAGCTTGCCCAGTACCAATACATTTTACCAAGGCTCAAGGGCATGTGGAAGCACCTTGAGCGACAGGGCGGTGGCGTAGGCACCCGTGGCCCCGGGGAAACGGAAATAGAGACAGACAGGCGTATTGTAAAAGATAAAATAAGCCTGCTCCGCAAAAAATTAGCCGACTTTGACAAACAGGCTTTTACCCAGCGGAAGGAAAGAGGTGAATTTATACGGGTGGCATTGGTAGGCTATACCAATGTGGGCAAATCCACGCTGATGAACATCCTGAGCAAGAGCGAAGTGTTTGCTGAAAATAAACTGTTTGCTACATTGGACACCACCACCCGAAAAGTGGTGTTTGAACATACTCCTTTTTTACTGAGCGATACAGTTGGCTTTATCCGCAAACTACCGCATCACCTGGTGGAAAGTTTTAAAAGTACGCTGGATGAAGTGAGAGAAGCCGACGTGCTGCTGCATGTGGTGGATATATCGCATCCTCAGTACGAAGAACAACTGCAGGTAGTGAACAAAACCCTGGCAGAGCTGGGCGCTTCGGAAAAGCCGGTGGTAACAGTTTTTAATAAAATGGATGTGTACGAAAAACATACATTTGACGAGTGGCTGGAAGATGAAGTGAAACAACAGATACTGAATGAACTGAAGGAACGCTGGCAGAATGAAACAAAAGACAATTGTGTATTTGTAGCCGCCATCGAAAAAAGAAATATCGATATATTGCGCCAAACGGTGCTGAATAAAGTAAGGGAAATGTACCGGATACGCTTTCCGTATAAGGCGGAGTTTTTTTATTAATAAAACAACGAGGTAACTCATTGTACTTTGTTAACCTGCTTATCAAGTTGACAGATCCGGGCGAATGTCATTCATTTTGCCAAGCCCTCATTTTTTTTTATCTTACACCAGCGATTGCCTGCCTTGTGGTTTAAATAAAAAAATTATGAGTTATTCAGCAGCAAATGGTTTGCAGCAGTTTAAAAACCAGGTTGGTATAAAGTTCCAGTTATACAACAGCCTTTTTACATCGCTGCCCTTTCACCGCATTGAGCGTTCGGGTATTTTATTGTCCCTGTTACTCACCAACTGTGAGGATGGCTATAAAAACAAGCTCAGCCCCCGGCAGATATTACAGGATTTTTTTGAGCGGCATACCAGCTATACCAGGGAGCAGGAACAGGTTGACCTGCTTTTTCGCTTTGTGCAGTATGTGGAGCGCCAGATTGTATTGTTTGATGCATTGGAAGATGCTGCTTTCAGTTCGGTAAATGATATGCAGGGTACAGGTACTATCAAGCAATTACTTGCCGAAGTGGAACACACGGGAAAACAGGAAGCATTACTGAACAAGCTGCATCATTATGCGGTAAGGCTGGTACTTACGGCACATCCTACTCAGTTTTATCCGGGCCCGGTGCTGGGTATCATCAATGATCTTTCAAAAGCACTGACAAATAATAATGCAGGGCAAATTAACATGTACCTGCAGCAATTGGGCAAAACGCCTTTTTTTAAAAAACAGAAACCCACTCCATACGATGAGGCGGTAAGCCTTATCTGGTATTTGGAAAATGTATTTTACCAGGCTGCTGGTAAAATTTACAGTGATCTTAAAAACCAGCTGCAGTTGGGGATGGAGATTGATAAGCCTTTTATACAAATGGGCTTTTGGCCCGGCGGCGACAGGGATGGCAATCCCTTTGTAACAAAAGACATAACGCATAATGTAGCAGCAGCTTTGCGTGGTTCCATCATCAAGTGTTATTATCTTGATGTGCGCAAACTGCGGCGCAGGCTTACGTTTGAAGGAGTGGACGTACTGCTGCAGGAGCTGGAAAAAAAACTGTACGACAATATATTTATTCCGGGTAACAGTACCAATCTTTCAAAGGCAGAAATACTGCAAACGCTTGGTCAGATAAGAGAGATTATCATACACCAGCACAACGGGCTGTTTCAGCCATTGGTGGAGGAACTGATGAACAGGGTACAGATTTTCGGGCTGCATTTTGCATCGCTCGACATACGGCAGGAAAGTACGGTACACAGAAAAGTACTCGCTGCCATTGCAGCAAAAAATGATGGCACAAAGTTAAGCCTGCTGCCCGGCTTTGCCGCAGGTGATGAGGAACCTGCCAGTGAAGAACTGGAAAGGGATACCATGGATGTAATGCTCGAAATAAAAACGATCCAGCAGCAGAATGGTGTACTGGGTTGTCACCGCTACATCATCAGCCAGTGCAACAAGGCAGAAAATGTACTGGAAGTGCTGCAACTACTGTTACTGGCCGGCTGGCAGGAAGAAAATCTTACGGTGGATATTGTTCCCCTGTTTGAAACGGTAGACGACTTACAGCAGGCTGCGGGTATAATGGAGCACTTGTATACCAATACATTTTATAAAAAGCTGCTGCAGAAAAGGGGCAATACACAAACGATTATGCTGGGTTTTAGCGATGGTACCAAGGATGGTGGCTACCTGATGGCCAACTACAGCATTTACAAGGCAAAAGAAGCACTCACGGCTGTTTCAGCAGCGCACAATGTAGCAGTTATTTTTTTTGACGGCCGTGGTGGCCCGCCAGCAAGGGGTGGCGGTAAAACCCACCAGTTTTATGCCTCCATGGGTAAAAATATTGCGAACAACGAATTGCAGCTTACGGTACAGGGCCAAACAGTCAGCTCCAATTTCGGCATCATTGATTCGGCAAGGTTTAATATAGAGCAACTGCTGAATGCGGGCATCAGCAACGACCTGTTTTCGGCACAAAAAATTACACTGCAGGCAGCCGAGGAAAATGTGCTGGAGCAATTGGCAGGCTACAGTTATGAGGCCTACGGTGCTTTAAAAAATCACCCTTACTTTATGCAATACCTTACTGAAGTGAGTGCATTGCACTATTACAGCGAAACCAATATTGCCAGCCGCCCCACAAAGCGGGGCAACGCTGCAAGATTGCAACTGCAGGATTTGCGGGCTATTCCCTATGTGGGTTCCTGGAGCCAGTTGAAACAGAATGTAACCGGCTATTACGGTGTGGGCACTGCCCTGCAAAAAATGGAGGAAGCTGGGTTATTTGGAGAAGTAAAAAAGCTGTACAGCAATTCACTGTTTTTTAAAACGCTGATGAACAACTGCGAAATGGCGATGAAGAAATGTTTCTTTCCGCTTACACAGCATTTGAGTGAGCACCCGGTGTATGGCGAAATATGGAATCTGATTTACAGTGAATACGAAATCACCAAAAAATATGTACTGAAGCTGGGGGGCAAAGCAGAACTGATGGAAGATTTTCCGGTAGATAAGCAATCCATTCAGATGCGGGAAAGGATTGTGCTGCCGCTGATAACGATTCAGCAATATGCCCTGGAAAAATGCAGGGAATTAAACGAACCGGGTATTACTGCCCCGATGAAAGAGGTATATGAAAAACTGATCATGCGCTGCTCTTTTGGTATTATTAATGCAGCGAGGAATTCGGCTTAAGTAATATGTAAAAGAGAGATGAGGTTATCAAAAACTACCGGTTATACTCACTCAGCCAATGAAACTGCCGCTCGGCCAGTTGAAAATGCCGGTTACTTTTTTTGAGTACGGCAAATACGGAATCGTTCCGGATAAGTCCTTTTAAAACAATTGTATTGCTGTCCGGCAATTCATATTTCAGGCGGAAGATGTTCCATGTTCCGCCCTCCACCGTTCTTTTTTTAAATATCATTTCCTGCTGCAGGGTATCGGTGGAATACACAAAATACCCCCTCTTATACCATTGCCTGAAAATGGTGTCGCTTGTTTTCACACTTCCGCCGCCACCTTTTTCAAAAACCACATTCTGCCAGCGCAGGGTATCCGTAATAAGGGGCGGCATCGTATCCCTGCCCCGCACAAACACCGCCACATCGTACATGCCCGGGCGGATGGGTTTTATTTCTGGTGGATTGCTTACCTGTCGGTAGCGCTTTTGGCTCTCGGTGAATGGCAGCACGGCAACCACCAGCACAAAAGCACATTTAAGAACAACCCTGGTGATGCGCATCCATTTTTTGGGAAAGCTTACCTGGAAAAGGTTGCCGGCTGTCAGGGGTTTATTCAGCAGCAGGTAAAGGATGCGCTTGTATTCAAATGCCAGCAGCAATACACACATCAAAAACAAATGGATGGAAAACAATTTCACCGGAATATCATAACTCAGGTTCATCATCATCACATTGCAAAACACACCCGCCGCCAGCAGTGTACCAAAGGTGGATGTACGCCTGAACAGCAGCAGTACGCCGGCAAGCACTTCCATCGCCCCGGAAAAAAACTGGTATTTTACAGAATAGCCCATAAACATCCACGACAGGCGCATGGGCAATAGGTCGCCCAGCGGTGTTGCCAGCTGGCTCTGGTTGGGAAAGGGCATTTGCAGCGCAAATAATTTTATGATGCCGTACCTGAAACAGTTGATGATGATAAAATACCGTACCAGCACCCGCAGCCAGTAAGCAAGCCGGTTGTACTGGTTGCGCTTCCTGTCAAACAGCGACCAGGCTGCACAGGCGATGGCCGCCAGCAATAAATACAGCCATACCTGCGTAAAGTTGTACGAAGTATCGCCGCTGCCATTGGGGCTCACCAGGGTTTTATAACCATGAAACAGGTATTTATTGGCCATCTGTACTACCCCGTTTTCCAGCATGTCAAAAAAAGCCAGGATTTTTTCCGTGCCGGGGAAAAGATAAACCCATTGCCAGGGAGCCATGTACAAAATGAAATACGCAAAAATGAACCGGAAGGTGATCCTTTGGGCCAGGGGCCACTGATTATTACCGGGCCAAATTATGGTTGCCATATACAAGGTTTAAACAATGAAAATAAACCTTTTCGGCAATTGTATTAACAAAGGATATTGATTTACACATTTAAGAACAGCCTTGCAAAACCGGGAATAAAAAACCCACTGTAGAAACAGCGGGTTATACGATTGCTTGCTATATGAAAATATTTACTAATTTTTAAAACTTATACACTGCGGCCAGCAGGAAACTTGCTGTGCCTTTTTTGGTAAGGCCACCGGAGTTGTCGAAATAAATTTTATCACCCGCCGACTCAATCCTTATTTCGGGGATAAAGGTAAAACCCTCCACTTTAAAATTGGCCGAGAGTGTATTAACAAATAGTGAACTGTTAAAGCCCTTCAGCGCATCCTTATCATTAAACAACTCACTGCGCAGCGTAATGCCAAACCAGTCCTGCGGATCCACATTCAGGTATACCGCAGCACCCCACCATTTTTTTGAATCAATATTTTTTACGCCATCCCATTGTTTGCTGCTGTACACTGTACCATTAAATCCTGCACTAAACTTTTTTGTTACCGTAGCGGTGGCAACAATATCTATTTGGCTCGACTTAGCCGTATCCGGCCCCTGACCGCCAACATAATTGAAGTACAGTTTTATTTTTTCAGATGGGGCGACACTGTATTGTGCAATTACAAATTTCTTATCCATTTTACCAGATGGCATTGTGCGGTAATCGGTGGCATTAGATACGCCCAGCATAAAGCCGTGCTTGCCTTTTGTTACATCCGCCTTGAGGCCCGTATGGGTAAACGGGCCGTTGGTAAACATATAACTCATGCTGTAATTCCGGTTGAGCTGCGGGTCTACCAACTCGTAGCCAACATGTGTGGCCCATGTACCTGCGGTGAACTTAAGCCATTCTGCCGGTGAATAAGTGATGTACAATTGCTTGATGGCCTGTGTAATACCCTCATCGTTATAAGCAAACTCTTTGGCCCGCTGGCCATAACCAAGGTCGGCCACAAAACCAACTTTAGTGCCGGTATGCTCAAATTTTACGGAAGCCATACCCAGTGCAAAATCGTTGTGGGTATTGGTAAAACTGGTTCTGTTATTACCCACTTTTTTGTTAAAATCGTAGCGGTAATACAAATCGGCTGAGCCTGTAATGTTCAGGAAAGGCTTCTTTTCGGGAGGAGCATTTTCGGCAAGAGTTGCTTCGGCAGGTTTTACCGGTTCAGAAATGGAGGCTATTTGTGCAAAACTGAACAGAACAGCAAACAGGAATGTACCTGTTGCAAAAATTTTTTGTAACATTGTAATTGATTTTAAGTATTAATAAAGGGTACGGCTTAAGAGCTTTGTCGAGAAGCTTTTATATTACGCCGTACCTTTTTTTTGTATTATTCTGCCGCAACTTCTTCTTTCAAAATACCATTCTGGTGAACCAGCAAAGTACCCTGTGTATACTTTTCATCGTGCTGGCTTGCATCTAATCCCTCTTCTTCCTCAGCCTCAGTTACACGCAGTGGTAATATGAAGTTGATGAATTTGAATATGCCAAACGAAACTGCAAAACTGTAACCTGCTACCAGCGCCATGGCCTTTAACTGTGTAAGAAAAAATGCACCGCCGCCGTAAGCCAGGCCATCATTGCCCAATGCGTTTACGGCTTTGGAGGCAAATACACCAGTGAGCAGCATACCCGCCATACCGCCTACACCGTGGCAGGGAAATACGTCTAATGTATCATCCAGTCTTGATTTTTGTTTGATGCTAACTGCTATATTGGAAATAAGCGCACCCACCACACCAATTAATATGCTTTGGGGGATGCCAACAAAACCTGCGCCGGGGGTAATGGCCACCAGGCCCACCACAGCACCAATGCAAAAGCCCAGGACAGAAGGCTTTTTGCCCTTCAGTACATCAAAAAACATCCAGGCAAGGCCCGCTGCGGCGGCGGCAGTGTTGGTAGTGCCAAATGCGTTTACCGCTAATGCGTTGGAACCAACGGCAGAGCCTGCATTAAAGCCAAACCAGCCAAACCACAGCAGTCCTGTACCTATCAGTACATAGGGAATATTGGCTGGAGGAATCTCTTTGTGCTCAATATGCACTTTTCTGCGCTTTAACACTAATGCGCCGGCCAATGCGGCACAACCTGCTGTAATATGTACAACGGTGCCACCAGCAAAATCAAGTACGCCCATTTTGGCTAAGAAGCCATTGGGGTGCCAGCTCCAGTGTGCTACGGGTGCATACACCAGCAGGCAAAACAGTACGGTAAATAATATATAAGCAGTAAAACGAACACGCTCTGCTAAGGCACCTACTACCAGGCCGGGTGTAATAACCGCAAACATTAATTGAAAAAGGGAAAATAGTGATAAGGGAATGGTATTGGCTGCTGGCCAAGCCGGACTGGTGTTAACACCCTTGTAAAAAGCATAAGTACCGGGATTGCCGATAAAGCCACCGATAGATTCGCCAAAAGAAAGGCTGAAACCGCAAACAACCCATAATACCCCTACAATGCCAGCAGCCACCACGCTCTTAATCATGGTGGAGATTACATTTTTGCGATGCACCATGCCGCCATAAAAAAATGCCAGGCCGGGCGTCATTAAAAAAACGAATGCGGTAGAAACAAGTACCCAGGCAATATCGGCGGGGTTATACTGGGGATCCTTTTCGCCGGGTACATAATCGGCTACCGGTTTTACAAAGGCCGCAATAATGGCAACTGTTATCAGTACCAGGAATGGGGCAATTTGCTTAAATGTTAACTTGCGCATAATTCAATTTTAAAATTAAACATTATTAAATAACAAATATGTTATTTTGTCCTGCAAAATACTAAATAATATGCTGTTTGTGTTCTATTAACAAATATAGAAATAAATATAATGTGTATTTACTTTTACTCATTCTATTGACAAACAGTGTATTAGGTTATATATTACAATATTATATAATTTGTTATTGGCTAAATATTTGAAAATTTTCATCCTTTGTTTCCAGGATTGAGTAACCCATCAGTGCTTCATCCACCTTTCTGGCGCATTACCTGCCCCCGCTTTTGGCCAAAACTTCCATACATTGATAGGCTACCCCCATTCCTGGGAAAAGGCCCCGGGCCATTGAGTGTGTATTTCAGTATATGTAACAATCATGAAAACGGTAATAAAACTCGTAAGGGGTGCGTGGCTGTTAAAAAAATACCTATGAAAATTCTTTTTTTGTTTTTATCTTGTTTAAGCAACCAGCTAAACCCAGGAATACCTTCTTTAAAAATACTACACTGCCTTATCCCCGTACAACAGAATGATTACAAGTAAAATCTTTATGTTACTAAAAGAGCCTTTGTTATTGTTGGAATATTCTTAATCAGTAAAACTATTATCATGAAAAAATTATTTTTCTTAATCAGCGCCTGGATGTTCACCAGCATTGGTGATGCACAAAATGTGGGTATTGGTACTTCTGCCCCGGCCGATAAGCTGGAAGTAAATGGAAATATCAGATTATCAGGACAGGATACTATTTATGCTGCCCCTTCCACTACCGGTAGCGGCAAATCAATCTGGATTAGCGCAGGCAACCCCTATGTTCCTGTTGGGGGATCAGGCGGCAGCATTTATATAAAGGCTACCAACAACATGCCGGCGGGTGGTGTGGGTTATACCAACCTGGGGCCATCAGGAGATATCAACCTGGTTGCAGGAAGTGGTTATAATACTGCAGGGGGCAAAATAAACATTACTGCCGGGCAAACATCCTGCTGGGCACTGCCAGGAGGAAATCATTCGGATGTAACCATCAGTGGAGGTCAAAACCTGGCAGTTACTGATGCGTCGAGCATTACAGTTGAGGGAGGATATACCATTGGCACTTCCTGTCCGCCTCCGGGTGCAACGGGTGGCAACCTCATACTAAAGGCAGGATTAGGAAGCGGTACGGGTACTGCAGGGAATATTCAATTACTGAATGGCAATGTTGGTATAGGTACGGCTGCCCCAACACAAAAGCTGCATGTTGCAGGTAATATATGTTATACCGGTTCTATTGCTGCCTGCTCTGATATGCGCTATAAAACCAATGTTACTCCACTTAAAGATCCGGTGCAAAAACTGCTTTTGCTTAAAGGAGTGAATTATTACTGGAAAAAAACTGCATTTCCTGACATGAACTTTAATGAAAATAAGCAGATCGGGTTTATTGCACAGGAAGTGGAGCAATTGTTTCCTGAATTGGTTTTTACAGATATTAACGGGTATAAATCTATTGATTATTCCAGGTTAACTCCACTGTTGGTTGAAACCGTTAAAGAACAACAAAAGGAAATTTCAGCCATTAATAAAAGGCTGAATGCCCTGGAAAGAAAATGGAAAAAAACAGGAGTTTAACCGTAAGTATACTGTTGCAGTAAAAGCGGATATCCTGCAGGTCTGCATTTCAACAAAAAAATATGCCCTGTTTATTGACAAGGTTACGCATAGCGGCATTTATACTTTGTAGTTGCCGCTTAATACGGCCTGGCTGTCTTTGCTTTCTAAAAGCGAGTATCCCATCAGCGCTTCATCCACCTTCCTGGCGCATTCACGGCCCTCGCTGATGGCCCAAACAACTAAGGATTGCCCGCGGCGCATATCGCCTGCTGTAAATACATTGTTGATATTGGTAGCGTAGTCAGCCGCTTTTACATTTCCTCTTTCATCCAGCTCCAGCTCTAATTGCTGCAGCAGCCCTTCGTATTGTGGATGTAAAAAGCCCATCGCCAGCAGCGCCAGTTCGCAGGTTATCTCTCTTTGGCTGCCAGGTACTTCAGTAAATTTTGCCGGGCGGCCATCGCTGCTGATGGTCCACTCAAGGTCAACAATCTGCAGGGCTTTTAAATTGCCTGATTCATCGCCGATAAATGCTTTGGTAGCAGTGGCCCATTTTCTGTCAGCTCCTTCCTCATGCGAAGAGGTTACTTTCAGCGTCATAGGATAAGATGGCCAGGGCATAAATTCGTTTCTTTGTTTTGGTGGCATAGGCAGCAGCTCAAACTGGGTAACCGATGCGGCTCCCTGCCGGTTGGAAGTACCCACACAATCGCTGCCGGTATCGCCACCGCCAATCACCACCACATTTTTATCGGTGGCAGAAATATGCTGTGTATGAATATTGCTTTCAATTTCAGCACCTTCAAATGCATCTTTGCCACTCACCCTTTTGTTCTGCTGTTTTAAAAATGGCATGGCAAAATGAACACCATTCAGTTCATGTCCCGGAATATCTAATTTCCTGGCAACGGTGCTGCCACCTGCCAGCACAATGGCATTGTATTCCCGCAGCAAATCATTGATGCCAATATTCACACCCACATTCATCTGGCATTTAAACACTACGCCCTCTTCTTCCATCAGTTGTATCCTTCTGTCAACCACCCATTTTTCCAGTTTAAAATCGGGTATGCCATACCGCAATAGTCCGCCCGGGGAATCATCCCTCTCAAATACTGTAACTGTATGTCCTGCATAATTCAGTTGTGCCGCTGCTGCCAGGCCCGCTGGCCCGCTGCCCACCACGGCCACTTTTTTGCCGGTGCGGCTGTTGGGCTTGTGTGCTTTAACAAAGCCTTTGTCAAATGCAATTTCTATAATGTGTTTTTCAATTTCCTCAATAGCCACGGCTGGCTGGCTGATGCCCAGCACACAGGCGCTCTCACAGGGAGCCGGGCAAATGCGTCCTGTAAATTCCGGGAAGTTATTGGTAGAAACAAGAATCTCATAAGCCTCCTGCCATTGCTGCCTGTACACCGCATCATTAAATTCGGGTATGATATTGCCCAGTGGGCAGCCATTGTGGCAAAAAGGAACACCACAGTCCATACAGCGGCCACTCTGCCTGTTCAACTGCTCATCGCTGTAGCGGTGCACAAACTCATTGTAATCATTAATGCGCTCTTCCACCGGTCTTTTTGCCGGAAGTTCTCTTTCAAATTCTAAAAAGCCTGTTGTTTTGCCCATGTTATATTTTGTTTTAACAACAATTATTGTAAGCAAGGTTCAGAGTTGAAAGTTCAAGTTTCAAAGTGAGCTTTTTCCTGTACGAACCAACTTTGAACTTTGAACATATTTAACTACTTACACCGCCTGCTTCACACCACCTGCCTTTGCAAGCAGCACTTTTTTATAATCCTTCGGAAACACTTTTACAAAATGCTGTAACTGGTTATCAAAATCATCCAGTACAAATTTTGCTACGGTGCTTCCCGTGTATGCATGATGTGCCGTAATCAGTTGATTCAGTTCCTTTGCATCTGCTTCATTCACCGGGTCAATATCCACCATTTCGTTGTTGCAGTTGTCTGCAAAATTTCCCTCCACATCATATATATACGCAATGCCCCCGCTCATGCCTGCAGCAAAGTTTCTGCCGGTGCTGCCCAGTATCACCACACGGCCGCCGGTCATATACTCGCAGCCGTGGTCGCCCACAGTTTCCACTACCACATCGGCACCCGAATTGCGTACAGCAAATCTTTCGCCTGCCCTGCCCCGTATAAAAGCCTTGCCATCGGTAGCACCAAAAAATGCCACATTGCCGATGATGCTGTTTTCTTCTGCAACAAAATTTGCCTTTTTGGAAGGATAGATGATGAGGGTTGCACCACTGAGTCCCTTGCCAAAATAATCATTGGCATCGCCCTCCAGTTCCAGCGTAACACCCCTGGTATTAAATGCACCAAAGCTTTGCCCTGCTGTACCGGTGAAGGTGAAATGTATCGTATCATCCGGCAAACCTGCTGCCTTATACTTTTTGGTTATTTCATTGGAGAGGATGGAACCAACTGTTCTGTCTGTATTTTTTATATCAAATGCAGCGGCAACTTTTTCTCCATTGCTGATGGCGGGCGCTGCTGCTGCTAACAATTTCCAGTCAAGCACTCCCTCCAGTCCATGATCCTGCTTTTCACTGTTGT
Source organism: Chitinophagales bacterium (assembly GCA_031376295.1). Lineage (GTDB taxonomy): Bacteria > Bacteroidota > Bacteroidia > Chitinophagales > Chitinophagaceae > Ferruginibacter. The sequence continues at coordinate 6,935 of JANMDL010000488.1, read as the reverse complement.
ACAAAGTAATATGTGCAGAGGATGGTTCCCTGTACAATATGGGCGACAGGTCCAGCTTACTGAATTTCCAGTGCTGTATGTTTTCCCTTACCTGCAGGTTGTCCACCTGGCCAATCATTTCATTTACTGTTCTGTACCCCAGTGAGGCCATTATCTCCCTCAGCTCCTGCACCATAAACCTGAAAAAATTCACCACATGGTCGGGATTGCCGGTAAAGCGTTTGCGCAGCTCGGGGTTTTGTGTAGCCACTCCCACGGGGCAGGTATTCTCATGGCATTTGCGCATCATAATGCAACCTTGCACTATTAGCGCTGCGGTAGCTACGCCCCATTCTTCGGCACCCAGCAATGCTGCTATGGCAATATCCCTTCCGGTCTTCATCTGGCCATCTGCCTGCAGCACCACACGGCTGCGGAGTTTATTTTTTACCAGGGTTTGGTGTGTTTCTGCAAGGCCAAGCTCCCAGGGCAAACCAGCATGGCGGATAGAACTTACCGGCGAAGCACCTGTTCCACCATCATGCCCGCTGATGAGTATCACATCTGCTTTTGCTTTGGTCACACCTGCTGCAATGGTACCTACACCTGCCTTGCTCACTAATTTTACATTTATCCTTGCAGCACGGTTGGCATTTTTTAAATCAGATATCAGTTGGGCCAAATCTTCAATGCTGTAAATATCATGGTGTGGTGGTGGCGATATCAATCCCACACCGGGAGTAGCATGGCGCACCGAACCAATCCATTCATCCACTTTGTGGCCGGGTAGCTGGCCACCTTCGCCGGGCTTTGCACCCTGTGCCATTTTTATCTGCAATTCATCGGCTTCGGTAAGGTACAGGCTGGTAACACCAAACCTGGCGCTGGCTACTTGTTTGATGGCGCTGCGCATACTGTCGCCGTTGGGTAATTTTGTATAACGTTGTTCATCTTCTCCACCCTCGCCTGTATTACTTTTACCTCCCAACCTGTTCATTGCAATGGCCAGCGTGGTATGTGCTTCCCAACTGATGGAGCCAAAGCTCATAGCGCCGGTGGCAAATCGTTTGTAGATAGTTGAGGCTGGTTCTACTTCTTCAATAGAAATGGGTGCATTATTATTTTTAAATTCAAAAAGGCTGCGCAGAGTACAAGCTTTTTCGCTCTGGTTGTTTACTAATGCCGAGTATTTTTTAAAACTTTCATAATCGTTCCTGCTGGTGGCATATTGCAGCAGGTGAATGGTTTGCGGATTGAATAAATGAAACTCACCTTTTCTTTTCCACTGGTATTGCCCGCCAACAGGCAGCCGGTTAACCGGGGCTTCTTTTTTACTAAAGGCTAAATAATGTTTTGCCAATGCTTCCCTTGCAATTTCATCTAAGCCGATGCCTTCAATGCGTGAAGTGGCACCGGTAAAGTAGTTGTCCACCACTTCTTTATTCAAACCCAGTATTTCCATTATCTGTGCACCCTGGTAAGATTGCAAAGTGGAGATGCCCATTTTTGAAAATACTTTCAGCAAACCATCGCAGCAGGCTTTGATGTAGTTCTTACGCAGCTCATCCCAGGTAAAATCTGTTTGCAGGGTACCATTGTTTTTCATATTGCGGATGGTGGCCAATGCTAAATAAGGATTGATGGCCGTGGCACCAAATGCCAGCAGGCAGGCACAATGATGCACTTCCCATACATCCCCTGCCTCTACCACAATGCCCACCTGCCCACGCAATCCCTTTTTTATAAGGTGATGATGCACCGCTGCTGTGGCCAGTAAAGTTGGTATGGAAGCATGATCGCTGTCAACAGCCCGGTCGGTTAAAATCAAAACTTCAAAGCCATCATTCACCGCATCTTCTGCATAGCGGCACAGGCGCTCCAGCCCATCCTGCAAAGAGCCTGGCTTGCCATCGGCCCTGAAATAAGTTTGGAGTGTTTTTGCCTGGAAGATACCAGTATCAATGCTGCGTATTTTTTCCAGTTCAGTACTGGTAAGAATGGGTTGTTTTAGTGCTACGTTATGGCAGTGCATGGCCGACTCCACCAGCAGGTTGCCGATATTGCCCACAAAGATAGAAAGGCTCATCACCATTTTTTCACGGATAGGGTCAATGGGCGGATTGGTAACCTGTGCAAACAGTTGCTTAAAATAACTGCTGAGGTGCTGTGGCTGATCGCTCAATACGGCCAATGGTGTATCGGTACCCATTGAGCCAAGCGGCTCTTTGGCATCCAATGCCATGGGTTTGATGATGGTTTCAATATCTTCTGTACTGTAACCAAATGCTTTATGGTATTTTAAAACAGATGCATCTGAAAGATGAGTAAATGAAACCCTTGGCTCTTCCAGTTCTTCCAGCCTTATTTTATATTTATTCAGCCAATCGCTGTATGGTTTTTGTGAGCAAACAGTTTGCTTTACCTCATCATCTCCGATTATCCTTCCTTGCTCCATATCTACAACAAACATTTTTCCGGGCTGCAGTCTTCCTTTTTCTTTTACGAGTGCAGGATCAACCGGCAGCACACCAGTTTCTGATGCCATAATTACACGGTCATCATGTGTTACACAGTACCGTGAGGGGCGAAGACCGTTTCTGTCTAATGTGGCTCCGATGATTTTACCATCAGTAAATGAAATGGATGCCGGCCCGTCCCATGGCTCCAGCATAGAGGCATGAAATTCATAAAATGCTTTTTTAACCGGATCCATTTGTGTATTGCCATCCCAGGCTTCGGGTATCAGCATCATCATCACATGAGGCAGGCTGCGGCCTGTGAGTGATAAAAGTTCTATTACATTATCCAGGCAAGCCGAATCTGATTGTACACCACTGATGGTGGGCAGCAGCAAGTCCATTTCTTCCCTGGAAAAGTAAGGCGTAGTAAAACCATACTCACCTGTTTTAAACCAGTTCACATTGCCCTGCAGCGTATTTATTTCGCCATTGTGTGCAATATAGCGGAAGGGCTGTGCCAGCTTCCACGAAGGAAAAGTATTGGTGGCAAAACGTGAGTGCACCAGGCCGAAGGCGCTCACTAATTTTTTATTGCTAAGGTCGGTAAAATAATGCCGTACCTGTTTGCTGGTAAGCTGTCCTTTGTATACGATGGTTTTATGAGAGAGAGAAGCGATGTAAAAGCCAATCGCATCTTCTGTTACTTTTTTGCTGATGGTGTGTGCTGCATAATTGCGCAGGATAAAAAGCTTACGTTCAAAATCATCTGCATGGCTGATATGATCGGGGCAGGCAATAAAAACCTGCTCCATTTCCGGCTCCACACTCAGCGCCGAGGGACCGATGCCATCGGGATTAACGGGTACTTTCCTGTAAACCAGTACTTCAAGCCCAAGCACTGCTGCTGCTTCATTAAATATTTTTCTGCATTCCTCCCTTAAACGTATTTGTTTGGGAAAGAAGATAACGCCAACACCGTACCTGCCAAAAGCAGGCAATTGCACCCCCAGCCCCTTGCATGCTTCCAGGAAAAATTCATGCGGTATCTGTATCATGATGCCTGCACCATCGCCGGTATTGTTTTCGCAGCCGCAGGCGCCCCGGTGTTCCATGTTTTCCAGTACAGTTAATGCATCACTGATGTGCTGATGCGATTTTGCACCTTTGATGTGCGCAACAAAACCAATACCACAGGCATCATGCTCATAAGCAGGATTGTATAAACCCTTTGTTGCTTCTTTGCCGGCCGGAAAATGCAGTGAATCATTTATTTGCATACGCTCTTAATTATATTGTTAAGCTTACGGGTTATACAAGATACCCGAACGCATTGTCATCTTTTTTCAGCTCTGTATAATTAACATGATACTGTTTCATCTTTATCAACAGGGCATCATAATCTTCCTTCTTTTTTAATTCTATCCCAACCAGTGCTGGTCCTGTTTCCTTATTGTGTTTCTGCATGTACTCAAACCTGGTAATGTCATCATCATCACCCAGTACATGGTTTACAAATTCCTTTAAAGCGCCGGGCCGCTGGGCAAAGCGGATGAGAAAGTAATGTTTGAGGCCCTCATACTGCAAACTGCGTTCTTTTATTTCCTGCATGCGGTCAATATCATTATTGCCGCCGCTTACTATGCAAACCACGTTCTTGCCTTTTATTACAGTTGCATAATCATCTAATGCAGCGATGGCCAGCACACCAGCCGGTTCTGCTACAATAGCATCTTCATTGTACAGTTTTAAAATAGTAGTGCATATCCTGCCTTCCGGCACGAGGTGCATATCGTCCAGCACATCCCTGCAAATAGGGAACGTGATATCGCCCACTCTTTTTACGGCAGCACCATCCACAAAGCGTTCGATATTATTTAATGTAACGGGATGCCCTGCTTTAAGTGCCTCATACATTGATGGAGCACCTTCCGGCTCAACACCAATGATTTTTGTACCCGGTGAACATGTTTTAAAATACAAACCTGTACCTGCAGAAAGACCACCACCACCAACCGGCAGAAACAAATAATCAATATCTGGTTGCTCAGCCAGTATTTCCATACCCACTGTACCCTGTCCCTCAATGATACGGATATCATCAAAAGGAGGGATAAATGTCATTTGATGCTGAAGCGTGTATTGCTTTGCTGCTTCGGCACAATCATCAAATGTGTCGCCGGCCAGCCGTATTTCAATACAATCGCCACCAAACATTTTTGTCTGCTGAATTTTCTGGTTGGGTGTTATCACCGGCATAAACACCACACCAGGTACGTTCAGTTTTTTACAACTGTAGGCAAAACCCTGTGCATGGTTGCCTGCACTGGCGCATACCACCCCTTTCTGCAACTGCTCCTGCGAAAGACTGCACATCATATTATAAGCGCCACGCAATTTGTAGCTGCGTACCACCTGCAGGTCTTCTCTTTTCAGGAACACATTGCAACCATATTTTACCGACAGGCCCTGGTTAAAACTAAGTGGTGTTTTTGTTACCACATTTTTTAACCGCAGCGCAGCAGCAGTAAAATCAGGGATGGTGTTTGCCACCATCGCCTGCTTAAATGTGTTTGTATTGATTGATAGATTATCCATGTTTATTTTTCTGCTGCTTCCAGTTCAGGCACATCACTTACGGGCGCTGCTTCTTTTGCTGGTTGGTTTTCGGGCCTGAGGGAGCGTACTGTTTTGCCTGCCTGCCACATTTCGCTTTCACGCAGTTCTTTCAATTCCACTTCTAGTTTCTCCCTGTAATCGGGTTGTGAGTTGAGGTCAATAGAGCGTTGAGACTCTTTGCCGGTAGCTACACTTTCGTACAATTCTTTAAATACCGGAGCAGTAGCATCACGGAATTTTTTCCACCAGTCCAGTGCACCCCGTTGTGCTGTGGTGCTGCAGTTGGCATACATCCAGTCCATACCATTTTCGGCCACCAGCGGCATCAGCGATTGTGTAAGCTCTTCCACTGTTTCGTTAAATGCTTCAGAAGGGGAGTGTCCATTATCACGCAGTACCTGGTACTGTGCTGCAAAAATTCCCTGGATGGCGCCCATTAAGGTTCCCCGTTCGCCTGTTAAGTCGCTGTATACTTCTTTTTTAAAATCGGTTTCAAACAGGTAGCCACTACCCACAGCAATACCCAGTGCAATTACTCTTTCAAAAGCTTTGCCCGTAGCATCCTGAAAGATGGCATAACTGCTGTTGAGGCCACGGCCTTGTAAGAACATCCTGCGCAGGGAAGTGCCGCTGCCCTTTGGCGCTACCAAAAACACATCCACATCTTTTGGAGGAACAATGCCGGTTTGCTCATTAAACGTAATACCAAAGCCATGAGAAAAATACAGTGCCTTGCCGGGGGTTAAATGCTTCTGCACGGTTGGCCAGAGTGCAATCTGTGCAGCATCACTGAGTAAGTAACATATAATGGTGCCCCTTTCAAGGGCTTCTTCAATTTCAAACAATGTTTCGCCGGGTACAAATCCGTCACGGATGGCTTTGTCCCATGTTTTGGTGTTTTTACGCTGGCCAACAATTACGTTGATGCCGTTATCTTTTTGGTTGAGCGCCTGTCCGGGACCCTGTACGCCGTACCCGATTACTGCTACGGTTTCATTTTTTAATACCTCCCTTGCTTTTTCCAGCGGGAATTCTTCACGGGTTACAACTTTTTCTATTGAACCACCAAAATTTAATTGTGCCATTTTTATTGTTTTTTATTTGAATGATATTTTTATTTACTTATTCCGTTCCGTGAGGACACTGGCCAGTGAGCGGGACACCAGTCAGGATTTACATGCTGAAAACCTTTTCATGCTCGCTGAGGTATTCATTTTCAATTGCATCTTCGCCGGGGGCATGCTGTTCGAAATCTTTTAACCGATCATGAAAACCCTTGCTTGCTTTAATGATGGCCACCCTTGCACTGCGTACAAATTCAATCAGGCCATAGGGACTGAGTACTTCCACCAGCTTATCGGTTTCCTCCCGGTGGCCGGTAGCTTCAAAAACGGTGTAATCCTTTCTGATTACCACCGCCCTTGCACCAAATTCTCTCAATAGCCTTTCTACTTTCACTTTCTCGGCAATGGCATCTGTACTCACTTTGTAGAGTGCAAGCTCCTGCCATACAATCTCCTCTTCGGTATTAAAGTAGGCTTTCAGCACATCTACCTGCTTTTCAATCTGGCTGCAGAGTTTGCGTACCACTTCTTCCGTTTCGTTGATTACAATGGTAAAGCGGTGCACACTGTCCACTTCGGTAGGCGATGTATTGAGGCTTACGATATTTATTTTTCGCTTTGAGAAAATGATGGCGATGCGGTTAAGCAATCCTACCTGGTTTTCTGTATATACCGTTATGGTAAATTCTTTTTTTGTCATACTATTTTTTTAACACAACCTTATTTCTGCAACACTGCAACCCTGCGGCACCATCGGGAACACATTATTTTCCCTGCCTACCATTATTTCCATTAAATACGGGCCTTCATGTTCAAG